>JAXMIV010000748.1:0-8792 GCA_034377045.1 Prosthecobacter sp.
GGTCGACGAGGATGAGTCCGTCGATGACGGAGGAGAAGTTTTTGTCGACGTTGAAGCTGAGGATGGTGCCGCTGAGGCGGAGGTAGTGTTTGAGCAGGATGGGGATGCCTTTGCGGTCGAGTTCGACGCTGGAGATCAGCGCGGAGCAGTCATCAACATCACGAAGATCCGCGCTGATGAATTCGCGCATGAGGCGGCGGCTGCGCAGGTAACGAAAGGGATTGCGCGGCTTGACGAAGCTGGCGAGGTCCTCGTGCAGGCAATTGCCCTGGAGGAATTCGACCATCATTTTGCGGCTCAGGCTGTCGTAGTCCTTGCTGATGCTGACGGGGCCAAAGAGCTTCTTGTAGCCCGGATTGCGCGACATCCATTGGGCGATGCCTTTCCACAGCAGGGGCAGGGAGGAGAGGTTGCGCTGATACTCCTTGATGATGAAGCTGCGGCCCATCTCCACGGCCCTCTCCAGGTGGGCGAGGAAGGGCTTTTCGAAGCGGAACAGGGTGCTGGTGTAGAGGCCCTTGAGCCCATATTCACGGAGGATGACATCGGCCCTGCCCAGGCGGTAGGCGCCGGCGATGCGCTGCCGCTCTTCATCCCAGAGAAACAAGTGCTCGTAGTAACTGTCGAAGCGATCCAGGTCGACCGGTTCGCCGGTGCCTTCGCCGGCTTCGCGGAAGGTGCGTTCACGAAGGTGGCCGATTTCCTGAAGGGTCTCCGGGATGTCATGGCAATGGGCGGCGAAGACGGAAAGCCCGCCGAGGCTGGCCAGGCACTGTCCGCGATCACGCAGATTAGCGACCTCTTCGGCGATACGCCCATGATGGCTCTCCGCGGTGGCCGAGAGGGGCATCATCCAGGCATCCTGAGCGGCGGCCGCAGCCTTGCGGCGGTTGCCAAGGATCAGGGTGTGGAGGCGGAGGTAGCGGGTCAACGACTCGTCGTCGTCAAACTTGCGCAGCTTCGCAAAAGGCATCGGCATGCCGACGCGCATCTCCGGGCTCAGGCCGTGTTGGTTTTGAAATTCGCGCAGCAGCAGGCCGGTGCGCAGACGCGGATGCACCAGCCCGGCGGCGTGAAACAACAAGCCATTGCGCCCGGGAAAGAATACCGGCAGCACACTCGCCTGGGTGCGGCGCACCAGCGATCCCACGTGGTTGCTCCAGGGGGCCTCTTCGACCCCGCGGCCAGGTTTGTAGGCGGCGACTTCACCGGCTGGGAAGATGAGCAACGCACCACCCGCGCGCAGATGGCGAAGGGCCTCCTTCATCGCCCGGACATTGCTTTTGGCCGCTCCTTCGCCACCGAAGGGATCGACGGCGATGATGTGCGGGACCAATTCCGGCATGGCCGTGAGCTGGGAATTGGTCATCACCTTCAAATCCGGCCGCTGGGCCGCGGCATAGCGCGCCAGGACACAGGGATCGAGGATGCCATACGGGTGATTGGCGACGATGATCAGGGGTCCGCTCTTGGGGAATTGGAAGTCCGGCGGTTCGACGACGCTGGTCGTGACGTCGATGGAGTTCAGCACGGAGTCAAACCAGGCGAAGCAGGTCGGGCCGTCATGGTGATGGATGTACAGTTCCCGCGAGCGCTGGTAAACCCCCTCCAGGCCGCGCAGGCCGAAGGTCGTTTCCACCCAGGGCCCCACCATCTGGTACAGACGGCGCTGCATGGGGGTGCGCATGTGGGTGCCTAAATCAATCAGCATCGGGACAACGGTAGGTTGGGACCGCGGGCCCCATCATTCCCAGGTGTCGGAGATATGCAAGGGCCGGGATGGTGCCGCGTTTGTCACCCCAAATCCGGGGTCAGCTCAGGGCCGCCTGGATGTTGTCCCGCCAATCCCGGGCGCGCTGGGCAAAGGTCTTGCCGTCCTCCTGGTAGAGGATGCCCCGGGACACGTTGACCACCAGGGGCGCTTTGCGGGAGGTGCCTTTGAGGGCGGCCAAATCACCGCCCTGGGCGCCAAGGCCGGGGATGAGCAGGGGGACATCCGGGGTGCGTTTGAGCACTTCCTTCGCAGCATTGGTCAGGCCAATGACCAGCCCGATCTGATCGCTCGCCTTGGTCATGTCGGCGACGATTTCGAAGACCTGGCGGGCGCCGACGCGTTGGAGTTCGATGTCGGCCGCGCCTTTGTTGGAGGTCACGCCGAGGAGGTAGAGCCCTTTGTCCGCATACTTCAAGAAGGGCTCCAGGGTGTCGCGCCCCATGTAGGGATTCAGGGTCACGGCGTCGACGCCGAATTCGTCGAAGGCGGCCTTGGCGTAGTAGCCCTGCGTTTCCCCGATGTCGCCGCGCTTGACGTCGAAGATGACCGGGATGTCGTCGGGAATGGCCTTGAGCACCTCATTGAGCATGCGCATGCCCTTCCAGCCGAGGGCTTCAAAGTAGGCGGAGTTCGGCTTGAAAGCGGCGGCATAGGGCGCGGTTTCCTCGATCAGCCGAATGATCCAGCGCTTGGTGATCTCATCGGCCTTCTCGGCACGCACATCCAGGCCGACACAGAGGTTGGAGCCGATGGCGGCGATGCGGGTTTGCAGTTTTTCACGGAAGGTCATCGGGTGCATGATGAGTGGCGGAGGCCGCGATGCAAACGGGGGCGTGGGAAAAGGGCGATTTTTACCGGGCTGTGGTTGTTTTTTGCCCAGCCGCACGCGCGTCTTGCATGGTGGGAGTCTCCGCGCTAGTTGCAGCATGAGTTCTGCGCCCCTCGTCGGCATCATCATGGGTTCCAGTTCCGACTGGCCCACCATGGAAAACGCGGCCCGTGTCCTGGAGGATTTCGGCGTGCCGTTTGAAAAGAAGGTGGTCAGCGCCCACCGCACCCCGCAGCTCTTGTATGAGTATGCCACGACCGCCCAAAAGCGCGGCCTGAAGTGCATCATCGCCGGCGCGGGCGGGGCGGCGCATTTGCCCGGCATGACGGCAAGCATGACGGTGCTGCCCGTGCTTGGCGTGCCCGTGCAAAGCAAGGCGCTCAGCGGCATGGACAGCTTGTACTCGATTGTACAGATGCCCGGCGGCATCCCCGTGGCGACCTTTGCGATCGGTCATGCGGGCGCGTTGAACGCGGGGCTGTTCGCGGTTTCGATGCTGGCCAATGAGCGGCCTGAACTGGCGGAGAAGTTGAAACACTTCCGTGAACGCCAGACCGCGAAGGTGATCGAAAGCCAATCGGAAGTGGAAGGCGGCGCGAAGGCGTAAGGACTGAGGTTTGCGGTGGTTTGCGATGGTTGGCTGTGGTTTGCCATTGTTCTGAAACCGCTTTCAACCGCCGCAAACCACTGCAAACAATCGCCAACCACTGCCAACTTCCCCTTCTCCATGCCTGAAACGCCCGTCCTTCCACCTTCCACCATCGGCATTCTTGGCGGTGGGCAACTGGGGCGCATGCTGACGGTGGAGGCGCGGCGTAGCGGCTATCGAGTCGTCATCTTTACCGATGAACCTCCCGGCAGCCCGGCGGGGCAGGTGGCGGATGTGGAGATCAATGCGGACTATGCTGACCCTGAGGCGCTGAATCGCTTCCTGGCGCAGGTGGATGTGGTGACGGCGGAGTTTGAGAACATTCCGGACGCCTGCCTTCAGGCGGTTGAGGCCGTGAAGCCGCTGCGACCGGGACGCAGGGCGATTCATACGACGCAGCATCGGGAGCGTGAGAAGCTGTTCTTGCGCGAGCAGGGAATCGCCTGCGCGGAGTTTCGGATCGTGGAAAACCTGGCGCAACTGACGCAGGCAATCGCGGAGCTTGGGCGGCCTTCGGTGATCAAGACGGCGGCCTTTGGCTATGACGGCAAGGGCCAGGTGAAGGTGACCGCGGACACGGACCTGGCGGCAGCGTGGAGGCCCTTTGAAGGCCTGCATGCGGTGGTGGAGCAATGGGTGCCGTTTGTCTGCGAAGTCTCGGTGGTGGGCGCGCGTTCTGTCGATGGACGAATCGCGACTCACGGGGTGGTAGAGAATGTCCACGCACATCACATCCTGGATGTGACGATGGCGCCGGCGCGGGTGGCTGCGGCCATTCAAGATCAGGCGCTGGAGTTGTGGGAGGCCGTCGCCACGGGCCTGGATTATGTGGGCACGATGGCGGTGGAGATGTTTGTCACGGCGGAAGGCAAGGTGCTGGTCAATGAGATCGCGCCGCGGCCGCACAACAGCGGGCACTACACGATAGATGCCTGCGTGACGAATCAGTTTCAGCAGCAGATGCGCGCGGTGTGCGGCCTGCCGTTGGGTGATCCCACGCAGCACACGCCGGCGGTGATGATCAATTTGTTAGGCGATGTCTGGCCCGCGGAGACGGTGCATCCCAACTGGCTCCCGGTATTGAGCCACCCGCGCGCGAAGTTGCATCTGTATGGAAAGGCTGCCGCGCGCGCGAAGCGGAAGATGGGTCACTTCACGGTGCTGGGAGACAGTGTCGAGGAAGCGCTGGAAGCAGCGGAACAGATGCGGGCGCATCTGTAGAAAGTAGTCCGCATAGTCCTCTATGCGGGAATCTGAGGAAAGGCCCCTGAGAGACGCGCCATTCCAGGCGTCGCTGCGTTCTTCGGTCGGACGTCGCCCGCGTTAACCTTCCCGCACAGGGGACTGTGCGGACCACTTCACAGCAGATCCAGCGACTCAAGCGTGCCCTGAAGTTCCTCGATCTTGGCCTGGTTCATGGGCGCCAGGGGCAGGCGAAGTTCGGGACCGACGAGACCCTTCAAGGCCATCGCGGTCTTGATCGGGATCGGATTGGTGGCGAGTTTCAGGAAGGCGGCGAAGAGTGGGTAGTACTGTTCGTGGATCGCGAGGGCGCCTTTGTAGTCGCCGGCGAGCGCGGCCTTCACGAGGTCGCTGATTTGGCGGGGAATGAGATTGGAGGCGACACTGACGACGCCGACCGCCCCCACGGACATGAAGGGCAGCGTCAGGCTGTCGTCGCCGGACAAGATCTCAAATCCTGGGGGCAGAATTTGGCGCATCTGGCTGATGCGTTCGGGATTGCCGCCGGCTTCCTTGATGGCGCGGACGTTCGGGCAGGCGCCCATCAGCCGGGCGATGACCTCGATGCTGATCTCAATGCCACAGCGGCCGGGAATGCTGTAAAGCATGATCGGCAGACTGGTGGATTGGGCGATGGCCTTGAAGTGCTGGAACAGGCCTTCAGGAGTGGGTTTGTTGTAATAAGGCGCCACTTGCAGGATGGCAGTCGCGCCCGCAGCCTCGGCTTCCTCGGTCAGTTCGACCGCCTCGCGCGTGCTGTTGGAGCCGGTGCCCGCCATGACGATGCCGCGGTCTTTGGCATACTCGACGGTCAGCTTGATGACACGCTCGTGCTCATCGTGATCGAGGGTGGGAGATTCACCCGTGGTTCCACAGGGAACGACGCCGGTGACGCCATTGTCGAATTGGAAGTCCACCAGTTTGCGCAGCGCCTCCTCATCGATCTGATCGTTGCGGAAGGGGGTGACAATGGCGGTGTGGGTGCCGGCGAACATGGGAGTGGAACTAAGAGGAGAATGAGAGGGTTGGAAAATCAAATCGTAACCGTGCCCTGAAACGCAAAATCCGCCGGACCAAACAGCGTGACGTTGGTGTATTCATGCGGCGCGGTTTCGGTGAAGCCGACGCTGAGCGTATCGCCGCCTTTGACGAGAACCTTCACCGGGCTGGGGGCGCCGGTAAGTTCGTGGTGGATGAGGGCGCAGGCGACCATGCCGGTGCCGCAGGCGAGCGTTTCGTCTTCGACGCCGCGCTCATACGTGCGGATGGCGATGCTGCCGGGGGCGAGGACTTTGACGAAATTGGCGTTGCTGCCTTTGGGCTTGAAGGCTTCGTGGTAACGCAGGGCGGCGCCCCAGGCGCGGACGGGCACGGTTTCGAGATCGTCGACCAACACCATGGCGTGGGGAACGCCGGTATTGATGCTGTGAACAGTGAGTTGCTCGCCGGCGACGTCGAGGGACTGCGCCAGCTTCAGGGTGTGCGGAGCGCTCATGTTGATGCGCACCTGATCGCCTTCGAACTCGGCGGAGATCATGCCGGCCAATGTTTCGAAACGGATCTGGCCTAACTGATTGTCGTGCAAATGATTGACGAAGCGGCCGAAGCAGCGCGCGCCATTGCCGCACATCTCGGCCTCGCCGCCATCGGCGTTGTAGTAACGCATCTTGAAATCACCGCCGTCAGTGGCGGGTTCAACAAGCAGGAGGCCATCGGCGCCGACGCCGCGGTGGCGGTCGCAGAGGCGTTCGATCTGCTCACGGGAGAGGGCCAGCGAAAGGTCGCGGTTGTCCAGCATGACGAAGTCATTGCCGGCGCCGTTCATTTTCCAGAAGTTCAGGGTCATGGGTGGAGGAGAGAGAGGTCGCTGGGAAGTTTGGAGTCAAGCCTTTAGGCGATCATTGAAAGGGATGGCGAAGTGACAGGCGCGCAAGGATCGGCTGAAGCCTTGACTCCAAAGTCCGGTGGCGAGGAGTTAAGGGCGGAGAGCTTTGACAGCATCGACGAGGGGTTTCACAAAGGCCTCCACCTTTTGCGCGAGATCCGGGGAGGCGCCGTTTTTGGCGATGAGGTTGACGATGGCGCTGCCGACGACGACGCCGTCGGCCATGGCGGCGACTTGAGCGGCTTGTTCGGGGCTGGAGACGCCGAAGCCGACGCATACGGGGACATCAGTGGCGGCCTTGATGATTTCGACCTGATCGGCGATGCCGGCGGCGATTTCGGTCTGCTGGCCGGTGACGCCGAGGCGGGAGACGTAATAAACAAAGCCCTGCGCCTGGCGGGCGATGTCGGCGATGCGCGCCGGAGGCGAGGTGGGGGCGATCAACTGGATGTGATGCAACTCCGGCGTGGCCTTGAGTTCCACGTTTTCGGCGGCCTCATCGGGCGGCAGATCGAGCACGAGAACACCATCGGCGCCGGCGGCGGCGGCTTCATGGTGGAAGCGCGCGTAGCCGTAGGCGTAAACCGGATTCAGGTAGGTGAAGAGGACAATCGGGATCTGCGAGCGGGTGCGCAAGCTGCGGATCATTTCGAGCACTTTCGGCAGGCTGGCGCCGGCCTTCAGGGCGCGGTCGGCAGCGAGCTGGTTGACGACGCCGTCCGCGAGGGGGTCGGAGAAAGGGACGCCAAGTTCCACGACATCGGCCCCGGCGCGTTCCAGGGCGAGGACGATTTCGACCGTCGCGTCCATCGTGGGGTCGCCGGCGCAAATGTAAGCCACGAACGCGCGCTTGTTGGCAGCGCGGAGTTCGGCAAAGCGGGTATCGAGGCGGTTGGCGGGGACGGCGGCGGACATTTGGGGGGGCTGGCTATGTAGCGTGTGGCAGCGAAGTGTGCAACTGCCGGGGCGAGGGCTGTCTGCGGGGGTTGGCGATGGTTTCCGCGTCCGTTTCCGCCAAAAGCCCGCCAAATTGGCGGACGGACGACACCATCCGGCTCCGAAATAGGTTCAGGGGGACTGGCCTTGGCCGCGCCAAATCACTTATTTTCACTTCTCCATCAAGACCCGCCAATCGTCCGTCCGCCAAAACCACGGCCTTTTGGCGGAAACGGACGCGGAAAGAGCCGCTTCCTTTGGAATCGAAAGGGGGTGGACTACAATGGTCTAATGAACAGATGCTGAGGCGTGAGGTGGCCGAGCTGGCAGGTAGTTTTGTGGTGGAAAGGCTCGGGCGATGGGGTTTTGTGCCCAGTGGGTTGCCGTTCTTTTCTGCCATGTCACCGCGCTTTGCTTCACTGCTTCTGATTCTGCCGCTTCTGGTCCTCCTGCCGGGGCGGGGCGGCGCCGTGGAGCCTTTGCGGCTGGTCACGGTGGGGGATTCGATTACCCGGGGGTTGCAGGTGAAGCCGGACGAGACGTTTGCGGCGCTGGTGCAGAAGGCTTTGATCGCCAAGGGCATCCCGACGGAGGTGACAAATGCGGGGATCGGGGGTGATACGGCGGACGCGCTGACGAAGCTCCAGGCCGGAGTCATCGCGCGGAAACCGCATCTGGTGACGATCATGTATGGGACCAATGACAGCTCTGTCGGCAAGGGCGAAACCGAGAGCCGCAATTCGCTGGCGGAGTATGAGTCGGCGCTGCGGGCGATGATCACGGCGCTGAAGGCGGCGGGCATTCAGGTGGTGGTGATGACTTCGCCACCGTTCGCGGAGGGAGGGCCGCCGAATCCCCTGGGTGAAGATCGGAATGTGCGGCTGGTGCGCTATGTGGACGCCTGCCGCGCGGTGGCCAAGGAGTTGCAGGTGCCGCTGGTGGATCATCACGCCCATTGGTCGGCCGCCGCGGCGAAGGGCGAGAAGCTCAAGACCTGGACCACTGATTTTTGCCATCCGAATGCACGAGGGCACCGGGAGCTGGCGGACGAGATCTTGCGGGTGGTGGCGCCGCTGGTGGAAGGCGAACGGAAAGATAAGGGGCCAGGAAAGGCGTAGTCATTGCCTAACAGGCAATGGCGGTACGGAGCGCATCGAGTTGCGGACTGCCATACCGCCACTAACACAACTACTCTCAATCCGTGCCGCCCACACCAAAGCGCCACGCTAGGATACGGCTCTTCTTTTGCCCCTGGGCCATGTCGATGATCCGCACTTCGTGGGGCTTCACGAGGCGGAGGGACCTTTCGAGACGCGGCAGGTGCTCGCTTTTGGAAACGAGGGTGGTGAACCAGCCGCAGCGATCCGCATAGACCACGCTCTCGTCGATCATGCGGCGGATGAAGGCGAGCTCGCCGCCTTCGCACCAGAGTTCGCCGGGGTTGCCGCCGAAGTTTAGGGCCTGCTTCTTCAAACCA
>JAXMIV010000749.1:0-4275 GCA_034377045.1 Prosthecobacter sp.
GGAAATCTCCAGATGAAGCTTCGCCGCATGCCAAAGCAGACCGGCAGAACCAATCAGTATCATTTCCGCCGGTTGCTGCAGCCGCGTGCCCCAATCATCCAGCCAAGCAATGACCTGACTGGGTTTGCAAAGTTCTCGCCGGGGCATGTGACAAACTGTCTGGCCGTTCTGGAACTGGCAACTTCCATTTCACTTCTTCCACTCCGCCAAAACCCGCGGCAAAAGTTTGTGCTCTTCCTGCTTGATCCGGGCGTGGAGAATGGCTGGCGTGTCGCCGGGAAGAATGGGCACCTTGGCCTGGGCGAGGATGCGCCCGGCGTCGATATCGGCAGTGACAAGGTGCACGGTGCAGCCGGTTTCGGTGTCACCGGCCTCGATGGCGAGTTGCGGGCCGTTGGCGCCTTTATACTTGGGCAGAAGGGAAGGGTGAACGTTGACGATGCGGTCCTGATACGTGCTGAGCACGGGCTCTTTCAGGATGCGCATGAAGCCGGTGAGGACGACGACATCGACGTTCGCACGTTGGAGATGTTCGGCGATTTCCTTCTGTGCTGCCTCACTGAGACGGCGGGGATTGGGACCGCCGTCGACATATTGGACATGCACCCCGGCGGCGCGGGCGATTTGAAGAAATCCTGAATAATGTTGATCGGAAAGCGCGAGAGCGACCTCCGCCTGCAAGGCGCCGGCTTGGATCGCCTTCAGGATGGCCTGGAAATTGGAACCATCGCCAGAACCGAGCACGCCGAGGCGAAGCTTGCGGTCCGCAGGCGACTCCGCGCAGGCCAGGCGTTGCAGGGTCTTGGTAGTAGAGCGGCCCGGCACCAGAGGCAGGATGCGGATCTGCGCGCCGACGGACTCCAACGCGGCGCGTTCCTCAGCATTGAGCGAGTCCACGGTGTAGTCGCCACCTTTGGCGTAAATGTGCGGCCGGATGGCTTCGATCAGGCCTGTGGCGCGGGCATCACTAAAGATCACGACGGCATCGACGGCACGCAGGGCGGCCATGACTTCAGCGCGATCATTTTCCGAAGTCACGGGCCGCGAAGGACCTTTGAGTTCGCGCACGGAAGCGTCCGAATTCAGGGCGACGACCATAGCATCGCCAAGGGCGCGGGCTTCATTCAGATAGCGCACATGGCCCGCGTGCAGGAGATCGAAGCAGCCGTTGGTGAAGACGAGTTTTTTGCCCTGCCGGTCCAATTCATCCCGCAGCCGCCGGACTGCACTGGGCGTCATGGGTGTGTAGGAGTCGTCAGTGGGCATGCTCTCTGAGGATGACTTCATTAACAAATCGCCACACCCTCCGCGCGCATGCGGCGGAACCAATCGACGTAGTTGGGCACGCCCTGGTCGATGGTTGTGGTGGGCCGGAAATTGAGATGCTGGATCGCCTTGTTCACATCGGCCGAGGTCAGGGGGACGTCGCCGGGTTGTTCGGAGAGCTGGTTGATTTGGGCTTTTTTGCCGACGGCGACTTCGATGGTGGTGATGAGGTCGTTGAGGCTCACGGTTTGTGAGCCGCCGAGGTTGAAGATGTCGCAAATGGGGCCGGTGCGGTAGTGCAGGGCGCCGATGATGCCATCGACAATGTCGCTGATGTAGGTGTAATCACGGGCGGTGTGGCCAGCGCCGTATTTGTCGATGGGCAGGCCGTCTTCGATCAGGCGGGTGAATTTGGAGATCGCCAAGTCAGGCCGCTGCCGGGGACCGTACACGGTGAAAAAGCGCAGGCAGACGGTCTTGATGCCGTAGAGATGGCTGTAGTTCGAGCACATCTGCTCGCCCGCCATTTTGGTCATGGCGTAGGGGCTGATGGTTTGCAGAATGGGATCGGTTTCCGCGAAAGGGACCTTTTTATTGACCCCGTAGACGGAGGAACTGCTGGCGAACACGAAGTGCTTGCAGCCGGTGCGGCGGGCGGCCTCCAGGAGATGAAAGGTGCCCTTGATGTTAGTGTCCATGTAGAGCTCCGGTTGCTCGATGGAAGGGCGGACACCGGCGCGCGCGGCGAGGTGGATGACGGCGTCGAAGCGGCCTTCGTCGAAGAGGCGGTGAATGAAGGAAGCGTCCGTCAATTCGCCTTCATGGACGGTCACGCGGTCCTGAAAGGCCCGCACGTTGGCGCGCTTGATCGCGGGGTTGTAGTAGTCGTTGAAGCTGTCCAACACGGAAACCTGCGCGGCCTCCTGATCAAGGAGGCGTTCGACGGTATGCGAGCCAATGAAACCGGCGCCGCCGATGACCAGAATCTTCATGGGCGGGAAAGATGCCGTACCGTTCCGGCACGGAGGCGCCTTTTGCAATGCCTTTAACGGATTCGCGAAAACGGTTACCGTTTTAGCCGGTAGATGACCCGTTTCAGGCCGGAGTGTTCCTCCACCGCCCGCTCGATGGAGCACTCCAGGAGTCGTTCGATGAGGTCGCATTCGATTTCAGCGATTAGCGGGTACTTTTTGGCCAATTCCGCCCAGGGGCAGTGGTAGTCGACGAGGCGCAAGGCCCCTCCGGCGGACATTTCCGCCTCGGACATGCAACCTTCGGCGGTGCGCAGGCGGGCGAGCAGCAGCACCTTGTTCTCCAATTCGGGTTCCTGGGCGAGACGTGCCTGATAACCCTCCGCCTTGGCTTGGAAAAAGGCGTACAGCAGTTTTTCGGCGGCCGTGGGCCCAAAGATGCGTTCGGCATGTTTGAGCATGTCGATCAGCATTTCGGCACTGGCGGTCGGAAGCAGGGGGTCGATCTTGGTAGTGAGGCGGTAGACCTTTTCGGGGCGGCCCTGGGCCTTGGGACGGCGCCAGGTGTCCAAGTAGCCCTTTCGCTCCAGTTCCATACAATGTTGCTTCACCCCCATGTAGCTCATGTCCATGAGCGCGCACAGTTCCTTGACTGACAGACCGGGGGACTTCTTCAGGTGGAGAATGATCTCCGTGACCGGGGAATGAAGGATGTCACGCAGCAGGGGAAAAATCATAGGTTCTCCAAATCCAGCGATTCGCAGGTCAATAGATTCGTTGAATATGGCGGGGCCGGACGTGCGCGCCAAGCGAATTGCCACGTCCGGGGGCGGATGCTGGTCCGATGGAGGGGGAAGCTGGGCGCCAAAGGGACCTTTTCCATCTTTTTCCGCAACAAATTTGACAGCGGGAACCGCACGCACGTAACCTCTCCACCATCTCCCTTCAATGTTCACGCCGCCTGCTTTGCTTCCGGAAAAGGAGTTCGTCTCCCATGCTCCCGGTTTCTGGAAACACCAACGCGTGCCGGAGGCTGACTGGCGTTCCGCCAACTGGCAGTTGAAAAACCGCATCACCACCCTGGCGCAACTCGAACAGCACCTGACGTTGTGCGACGAAGAGCGCGCGGGAGTGCTGCTGTCCGGCAACAAGCTGGCGATGGCGATCACGCCGCACTATTTTAACCTGATCCATCCCCACGACCCCTCGTGCCCGATCCGCCGCCAGGTCATTCCCCGCATCGAGGAAACCTGGGAAGATCCGGACGAAATGGCGGATCCCTGTGGCGAGGACAGCCACATGCCCGTGCCGGGCCTGGTGCACCGTTACCCGGATCGTGTGCTTTTCCTGGTCACCGACCGCTGCGCCAGCTACTGCCGCTACTGCACCCGCAGCCGCGTGGTTTCCGGGGCAGGGGAGCAGGAACTACACACGGATTTTGAGGCCGCTTTCCGCTATCTGGAGCGCCATACCGAGGTGCGTGACGTGCTGCTTTCCGGCGGCGACCCGCTGCTGTTCAGCGATGCCAAGTTGGAAGGCATCCTGAAACGCCTGCGTTCGATCAAGCACATCGAGTTCCTGCGCATCGGCAGCCGCGTGCCGATTTTCCTGCCGCAACGAATCACGCCCGAGCTCTGCCAGATGCTGCAGCGCTATCACCCGCTGTGGCTGAGCATCCACACCAACCACCCGCGCGAACTGACCACCGAGGTCAAGGAAGCGCTCGACCGCCTGGCCAATCACGGCGTGCCCCTGGGCAATCAAAGCGTGCTGCTGCGTGGCGTGAATGATGACGTGGACACCATGAAGTCGCTCATGCACAAGCTGCTCATGTGCCGAGTGCGCCCCTATTACCTGTATCAGTGTGACCTGATCCAGGGCAGCTCGCACCTGCGCGCCAGCGTCGCCACGGGCATTGAGATCATCGAAAACCTGCGTGGCCACACCACCGGCTACGGCGTGCCGCAGTTTGTCATCGACGCCCCCGGCGGCGGCGGCAAAGTGCCAATCAATCCTGACTACGTCCTCCTGCGCGATG
>JAXMIV010000750.1:0-13953 GCA_034377045.1 Prosthecobacter sp.
GATATACGGAAGCCCGTATGACGCCATTGGGCGGCACCCTCATGTCCGACATGGAGAAGGACACCGTCGATTTCGTGCCGAATTACGATGAGCGGCTCACGGAACCCACGGTATTCCCTGCAGCGTTTCCTAACCTTTTGGTTAACGGCGGCACCGGCATCGCCGTCGGCATGGCGACGAATATGCCACCGCATAACCTGGGCGAGATTGTCGACGGCGTCTGCGCGCAGATTGACAATCCGCAGATCACCGTCAGTGAGCTGGCTCAATACATCAAAGGCCCGGATTTCCCTACGGCGTGCGTGATCCACGGCGTCGATGGCATCCGTGAATACATGGCGAGCGGGCACGGCAGCGTGCGCGTGCGCGGTCAGGCGGAAATCGTGGAAAACAACAACCGTGAGCAGATCATCATCACCGAGATTCCGTATAACGTGAATCGCGCGGAATTGGTGAAACGCATCGCCGAACTCGCCAATGAAAAGATCATCACCGACATCACTGCTGTGCGCGACGAGTCGGATGAAAACACCCGTGTGGTCGTCGATCTAAAACGCGACGCCCGCCCCCAGGTGGTGCTGAACAACCTCTACAAGTTCACTGCGCTGGAGAGCAGCTTCAGCATTCACATGCTCGCCATTGATGGCGGCCGGCCGCGCGTGCTCAGCATCAAGGATGCCATCGCCTGCTACATCGAGCATCGCCGGGAGGTTATCATTCGCCGCACTCGCTACCTCTTGAGAAAGGCGGAGCAACAGGCCGAAAAGCTCGAAGCGTTCCTGCTCGCTCTCGGTCATCTCGATGACTTCATCAAGATCATCCGTGACAGCCGCAACCGCGATGAAGCACGTCTCGGCTTGAAGGCCTATAACTTCACCACCACCACAGCGGAGCGCCTGGGAATCCTCATCCGCAACCAGCCCAGCGTCCAGGGTGATCGCTATATTTTCACCGATGTGCAGGTGGATCAAATCCTCGAACTTCGCCTCTATCAGCTCACCGGCATGGAGCGTGACAAGATCAAGGCCGACTACGATGAACTGCTCTCCACCATCACGGATTTGATGGACATCCTGGCCAAGGAACAGCGCGTCCTGACCATCATCAAAGACGAGTTGCAGGCCATTAAAGCCAAGCACGGCACCCCGCGTCTTACCCGCATTGATGCGTCGGGTGGCGGCATTGAGACCATTGATCTCATCCCGAATGACGCCAACATCGTCACCCTCACCCACTTCGGTTATGTGAAGCGCACGCTCACCACCGAATACCGCCTGCAGGCGCGTGGCGGCAAGGGTTTGAAAGGCATGGAGGCCCGCGAAGCCGCGACCAAGGAAGACAAAGACGACTTCGTCGAGACCCTCTTTAGCGCCAACATGCATGACTTCCTGCTTTTCTTTACGAATACAGGCCGTGTGTATGTGGAGCGTGTGTATCAGCTCCCTGAAGCCCCGCGTACCGGTCGCGGCCGCAGCATCAAAAACGTCCTCAACCTGCGCCCCGAGGAAAAGATTAACAGCGTTCTGCGCCTCGAAGCTCACGGCGTGGAAGACGAAGCCATGTGGAGCCCGGACAAGTTTGTACTCTTCGCTACGAAGGACGGCACCGTCAAAAAGACCGCGCTGGATGCCTTCAAGAACTACCGCAAGGACGGCATCATCGCCATCAACATCGAGGACGGCAATGATTTGGTGGACGTCGTGCTCACCAATGGCAGCAGTCAGATCTGTTTTGCCACCCGCGATGGCATGTGCCTGCGCTGCGAAGAGACCGACATCCGCGCCATGGGCCGTGGCGCCGCGGGCGTGCGTGGGATTCGCTTGGATGAAGGTGACTATCTGGTGGCCCTCACCGCCGTGGAGCCGGACACCCAGCTCCTCGTCGTTTCCGAAAAGGGACTTGGCAAACGCACCCCATTCGAAGATTACCGCCTCATCAATCGCGGTGGCAAAGGCGTCAAGACCATCGACATCACCGAGAAGACCGGCAAAGTTGTCGCCGCCATGGCCGTGCACAACGAAGACGAGCTCATGCTCATCACCAGCAAGGGCCAGAACGTCCGCATCCGCGTCGGCGGTGACAAAGGCATTCGTGAAACTGGCCGTGTGGCTCAGGGCGTGAAACTCATGGATCTCAAGAAGGACGAGACCATCCAGGACGTCGCCACCGTCATCGCTGATGACGAGGAAGAAGCGAAGGCGCCGGCCGGGGAAGCGGAATCCTTGTCTGAAGAAACTGCCGTTCCAGACGAACCCGAAGCCGTCGCTCCGGACACACCTGCCGCCGAATAATCTCATCTTGCATCCGGTTTCTCCGGCGAAACTTCTTGCCAGCGCCACTTGCTGACCGCTAAAACCGGGCAGCCTCTCCGTCGTTATGTCTTTCCTCTCCCGCGAAGCCACCGTTGCCAAACCCGGATTCTCCCGCTGGCTGGTTCCTCCCGCCGCCATCGCCGTGCACATGTGCATTGGCGAAGTGTATGGATTTAATGTCTTCAACGTGCCGCTGACTCAGGTGGGTGCGGGGTGGACGATTCCGCAGGTGGGTTGGATTTATTCGATCGCGCTTTTCATGCTCGGCATGTCAGCAGCCGTGTTTGGCAAATGGGTGGAACGCAGCGGGCCGCGCAAAGCGATGCTCGCGAGCTGCGCCTGTTTTTGTGGCGGACTTCTGATCTCGGCGATTGGCGTGAAGTTCAAGATGCTGTGGATGCTCTACCTGGGCTATGGGTTCACCGGGGGCATTGGCCTGGGCCTGGGTTACATCTCGCCAGTTTCCACGTTGATGAAGTGGTTCCCTGACCGTCCCGGTATGGCCACGGGAATGGCGATCATGGGCTTTGGCGGGGGTGCTCTCATTGGCGCGCCCTTGGGCGTGAAACTGATGGATCACTTCAAGACAGCCACATCACTCGGCGTGGAGGAGACTTTCATCGCCATGGCGTGTCTCTATGCCGTGTCGATGCTGTTTGGCGCATTCACGGTGCGAGTACCTGCGGAAGACTGGAAGCCAGAGGGTTGGGAACCCAAGGCGCATATCAAACCGATGGTGACCAATGCCAATGTGTCCGTCGATGCGGCCTGGCGCACGCCGCAGTTCTGGTTTCTCTGGATCGTGCTGTGCATGAATGTCAGCGCGGGCATCGGCATCCTTGGTCAGGCCTCAAAGATGTCCCAGGATATGTTTGGCGTGAGTGTCGCGGTGGGCGGTGGCTTCGCCGGACTGCTTAGCATCTTCAACATGGGCGGCCGCTTCGTTTGGTCATCGGTTTCGGACATCGTTGGGAGAAAGACCGTCTATTGCATCTACTTCATCCTGGGAGCTGCGTTGTACTGTCTGATTCCGTATACTCAAAACATTGGCAGCCGGACCCTCTTCGTCGTTGTCACCGCCATCATCATCAGCATGTATGGCGGCGGCTTCTCCACCATCCCTGCCTATTTGAAAGACATGTTTGGCACTTATCAGGTGGGGGCCATTCATGGCCGTCTCATTACCGCCTGGTCCATTGCTGCACTCCTCGGCCCAAGTCTGGTCAACTACATTTCCACTGCCAAAATCGAGGCCGGAGTACCCAAGACGGAAGCCTATAATTCCACCATGTATCTCATGGCCGGCCTTTTGGCGGTCGGTCTCATTGCAAATCTTTTGGTTAGGCCTGTCCACGCCCGCTATCACCTCAAGGAACATCCCGCCGCCTGACGATTTAACATTTCGTCCCTCCTTATGAAACATCTCCGTCTTTTCATCGCCTGGACATGGATCATTGTGCCCCTTGGCTGGGGTGTCTTTCAGTCAGTGCAAAAGTCCATGCCCTTGTTTGAGGCTGTGCTTCCCGCGAAGGGGAAATAGGCGGAAATCAATCATCCTTTCGTGTTTCCCATGGAATCCAGTCCATCCCCCTCGCCATCGCCAGCCGGAGCGACACGGGTGAAGGCGGTACCAACCCTGTACCACAAGTTGGCGACGGTTTGCTGGCTGTCGCCATTGGCGGCGGTGGCGGTCAATTTCGTGTGGGCTCCGTTGTTGGTGCCGGTGCTTGCCTTGGGTGCAGTCTCGGGCTTGGTGGCGCTGAGAGGCATTGCGAAGCATGGTACAAAAGGAATCCTATTAAAAGTGGTGGTGGGGTTGACGATTATTGCCTTCTTTTTTATCTCTTTCTTTTTCGCTCTCCGAATGGAGGCTGAGATCGCTCGAAACAAAGCGGCGGAAGAACAGTCTGAGGCGGCGAAGCAGGCGCCGAAGAAGTGAAATGCCGCGAAGGCCTCAGCGGGGAAGGCGGAACTCACTGAGGCGCAATGCGGAGACTTGGGCCTGGGAGGCGTCGGTTTGAAGGGTCAGACTGAAGAGGCCTCCAACCGCCGGCACCCGGGCGACGAGGGAACTGCGGTGGTTCACGAAGAGTTCGATGATGTCGTTTTCGACGAAGACCTGCACAGAGAAGGTCTGATCTTCAGGCAGATCGACGGGTAGTTCGCTCCAGCAGTTGCCTTCGGCATCGAGGATGCGGAGGCGGGTTCGTTGAAGAGCGACATCGGCCAGCGAACCCATGCGCAGGCGCACCTCGCCCACCGCTGCGGGCATGCGCAAAGAGAACTCGGCAGCGAGATCATGCCAGCGGCCTTCCAGGATACCCGGTTGTGTGCCAATCTTGATGGCAGGCATGGTCTGCCACGGCAATTCGGCAAATGCTTTAGATAATTGGTTAGGCAACCTCGTGCCAAGAGTGCCATCCGCCAGTGCGTAGACCTCGCGGGGCAGCGCCAGATGGCCGCCCCAGTTCTGCTTGCCGGGTTGCGCGGGCGTGAGCGGTATCCATCCAAACAGGATCGGGAGATCGCCATCGAACGCGATCTGCGCGGCGCAGAGGTCTTTGCCATCGAGGCGGCCAGAGCGCGCGCTGGCCCAGGGGCCGAACGGTTGCGCGCTGGTCCAATACACCGGCGATCCGACCGCACGATCATAGATGCTGGCCAGGAGATGCCAGCGCCCTCCCAGCCAAAACATCTGCGGGCACTCGGGCTCGCCGATGTTGCCGGGATCGAGGATGGGGCCGTGGTCCTTCCATGACTTTAAGTCGGTTGAAGTGGCGAGGCTCACCGCACCTCCCGTTTCTTTCGGGCGGTTTTTCATCCAGGTCGTCATCACGCAGCCATACTGCCGCGTCTCCGGCATCCAGAAGACAAAGGGATCGCGCCGGCGCTGGCAGTAGTCCGCAGGCGGCACTTGCAACTCCTTCGGTGCGCAAGACCAGCGCAGCAGATCACCACTCACGGAACTGACCATGCGCCCTTGCAGATGACCATAGAAGCTTCGGTACACGTTCGCGGCGGGATCACGAAAAACGCCGAGCACAAAGTAGGGATTCATCCAGTCGCCGGGCTTTGTTTCCTCGTGCGTGAGAGGAGTTTCCGTCCAATGCAGCCAGTCGCGTGACCGCGCCAGCGCGGACTCATACTTTCCAGGCTTCAGGTAGTAGAGAAAGCATTCTCCGTCGCGGAAGAACGGATGTACATCTCCCAGCGCGTGGTCGTGGGGCTTGAAATGCAAGGGCAGATGCTGCGCGGCAAGATCGCCAAGGGTCGCCAAAAATAAGAACAGCGTGAGCCACAGAGAACGCATGATGAGGGAGTACGTGAAATCAAGGCATCAACCTGCGGGTTTCAATCCAATCCAGAAGGGCGCCTGGGTCGCGCCGTTCTTCGAGGTGGCCGGCGCAGCGGCGGGTGGCCTGGGCGATGGCTGGATCGGTGAGGAGCCTGGTCAGCGCGGCGGCGACACGGTCAGGCGTGAACGTCCTTGGTGTTAGGCCAAGGCCGGCGCCCAGTTGCTCCAGGCGGTGGGCATTGTCCGGCTGATCGTGCGCCATGGCCATGAGGAGTTGCGGAACGCCGCCGGCGAAACCCTGGGAAAGCCTACCAATGCCGCCGTGATGGACAAAGGCGGCGGCGTGGGGCAGCAAGGTGCTGAAAGGAGCGTATTCCACCGGGAGGACGGTGGCGGGCAGATCAGGCGGAAGTTGCTGGAGCTTGCGGGTGACGAAGATCGCTCGTTTGCCAAGGCGGGTGACGGCTTCCAGGGCGACGGCGAAGAATCGTTCGGCCTGGATGTTGGCGCTGCCGGGAGTGAAGATGATGGGTTTGTCTCCGGCCGCGAGAAAACGCAGCACCCCATCGCCGAGAGGCTTTTCAACGGCCATATCCTCCAGGGGGAAAGCCCACTGAAGCAGGTTGGAAGGCCAGTCGGCCTGGGGGCGGGCGAACCACTCCGGGAAGAGGCAGAGGACGCCGTCCGGAGAATTGCCCCAATCCCACCAGAGTTTGCGTGGCGGTGTGATACCCCGGGCCTCGCAAGCTTTGGCCACCCCCGGTGCAGCGAACCGATCCGCGGGATTGGGCAGGCGAATGAGGATTCTTTTGAGCCAAAGAGGCAGCCGGCGCAGGTGCTGCATGCCGGGAAAGAGAACGGGGAGTTCGTGGGCGCTGATCATGACCGCGGGCTGGACGTGGACGGTGATCAAAGGAATCCGCAGCACCTCCCGAGCGAGGCGGGCACCGAAGGCGGTGCAGGGTGCGAGGAGGAGATCCGGGCGCAGGGACTCGATGGCCTGGGTGAAGATCTCCGTATTCTCGCCGGCGTATTCAAAGACGAGCTTGGTGCCCTCATACATGCGCCAGACACGGGGGTCGGCGATAAAGCGCTCAAAATCTTCCTGGCTGCCGTAGGGAAGGACCTCGAGACCGGTGGAACGAACAGTTTCCTCAAAGATGCTGGCGACAATCATGGTGACGCGGTGGCCGCGGGCGCGCAATTGGCGGGCCAGCCAGAGGAAGGGGAAGACGTCCCCGGCGCTGCCGAGGGGGAGGAGGGCGAGGTGCATGGGGAAAAGCAAATGTGAAGAGGTCGCGGGAGGGATTTGACTTTTGCGACAAGCCGCGCCCCATAGAAAGCCTTCAATGAAAAGTTATCGCTTAAATCGTCTGTTCAATGCCAAGTCGGGACGCTGCTTTGATGTGGCGGTGGATCATGGGTTTTTCAACCAGCCAGGATTCCTCCAGGGAATCGAGGACATGCGCAAGGTCGTCAAGACGCTGGTGGACGCGGGGCCGGACGCGATCCAGTTGACACTGGGGCAGGCGCGGCATTTGCAGGAGATCCCCGGCCGGTTGAAGCCGTCGCTGGTGCTGCGTACGGACGTGGCAAACATTTATGGTAAAGAGCTGCCGGAGAGCCGGTTCAGCATGATGATCGATGAGACAATGCTGCAGGCGGTGCGTTATGACGCGGTTTGCGTGTGCGTGAATCTTTTCCAGATTCCCGGAGCTCCGGAGGTGCATGGGCAGTGCGTTGAGAACATCCTGCGGTTGAAGCCGGAGGCGGACTACTACGGGATGCCCATGATGGTGGAGCCGCTGGTATTTCAGCCGAATTCGAAGGCAGGCGGTTACATGGTGGACGGGGATGTGGTGAAGATTTCCCATCTGGTGCGGCAGGCCGTGGAACTGGGCGCGGACATCATCAAGGCGGACCCTACGGACGATGTGAGCGTGTACCACCAGGTGATCGAGGTGGCTTCGGGCATTCCGGTGTTGGTACGCGGCGGTGGACGGGTGAGCGACCGGGAGATTCTCGAACGGACACAGGGGCTGGTCGAGCAAGGGGCGGCGGGCATTGTGTATGGCCGGAATGTGATTCAGCATCCGAATCCCCAAGGCATCACCCGGGCGCTGATGGCGATGGTACATGATGGTGCAAGCGTCGAGAGCGCGCTGGCGATGGTGGGGGGATAGGGTCTAGGCAGGCTCTTGTTGTGCCAGGGGAATGGGGAGGGTAGAGTCGCAGCTTGATGATGCGGTTCATTCGGCGCCTGATTAGAATGCTCCTGGCCAGCGGCCTGCTGGCGGGGATCATTTATTTGAGCACGGATGCGTTTGCCAAGACGTGGCGGGAATTTGTGATCGCGCAAATGGCGGAGCGGGGGTTGCACCTGGATTTTGAGCGGCTGGTGCTGAATCCCTTTGGCGGGCTGGTGGCGCAGGAGGTCCGGATTTTCAGCGCGGCGGATCACCAGCAGGTGCTGGCGGCAGTGGATCGGTTGAATCTCGATTTTGACCTGGGAAAGCTGCTGGAGCGAAAGGTGATTGTGGAGGAACTGGAGCTGCGGAATGCGAATCTGGCTCTGCCGGTGGACCCGGAGTCGGACGACCAAACGGTGATCGAACTGAAGGACTTGAGCGCGCGGGCGTTTTTGCTTGAAGGGCACCTGGACGTGCGGCAGGCGGAGGGGACGCTTTCAGGCATTCGGCTGAACCTCACGGGCGACATCACACTGCCGCCGAAAAAGCCCGAGGCTCCCGGTGATCCAAAGCAGCCAACGACGATGCAACGCCTGGAATCGCTGCGCGAGCATCGGCAACTGATTCGCAAAGGACTGGACTGGCTGCAGCGGTTTGAGTTTGCGGCGGCGCCCCGGGTGACCGTGGAGGTGCATGGGACCGTGGAACGTCCGGCAGAGATGACGGCGAAGGTTTTCTTCGAGGCGCAGGAACTGCGGTACGGGAGTTATGTGTGCCGGGAACTGCTGGCGGAGGCGGAATACAACGCGGGGCTGATCGATTTGACGCGGCTGCAATTGAAGGATCGCACGGGAGAAGTGCTGGTGAGTGCGTCGTGGCGGATGGGCGCGGAGGATCTGCGGTTTAACCTAACTTCAAGTGCGGATTTGCCCGGACTTGCGGAAGCGTTTTTGAACAGCGACAATCTGCGCGAGATCGTCTTTTATGAACCGCCGCACCTGGCGTTGCGCGGCTTGTGGCATGTGGGTGGACCCCTCGCGCAGAACAAGCGGCCCGTGCAGGTGATCGGGCGGCTCGAGTGCGGCCGGTTCAGCAGCCGGGGTGAGGTGTTCAATGGGCTGTCGGCAAACATTGGCGTGGCGCCGGAGGGCGTGTACTTGCGGGATGTGCTGCTGCGCCATCAAACGGGGACCCTGGAGGCCCAGGCGCTGATCCATGACACAGAAGGCGTGCGCTACCGAGCGGTGTTGCGCATGGACCCAAGGGTGTTTGCGCCGTTTTCGAAACAGGAGCAAACGCGGGAGTTGCTGCGGCGGTTTGAATTCACGCCGAAGTCGGAGATCTATTTTGCGATTGAGGGGAGCGGTCCGGTCTTTGATCCGCAGCAATGTCTGAATCTTGGGCGCGCCGAGGTGAAGCACTTTGCCTATCGCGGCATGGCGGTGGAGGCGGCGGAGGCCGACGTGGAATTTCAAGGGCCGGTACAGCACTTTCGGAACATCAAGCTGAAGCGTCCGGAAGGACTGGGCGCGGCAGCGCATGTGCACGTGAATCACGCGGAGACTTGGGTGCGGCTGGAAGGGGTGAAAACGAGCGTTGATCCGGTGGCGCTGATCAATTGCTTTTCTCCAAAGATCGTGCCGCATGTGGCACGCTACCAACTGCCGAACACCACTGCGGTGGATTTTGACGGCGTCATTTATTGGAAGGATGCGCGGAAGAATGATTTCCACGTCAAATTCCGGCATCCCGAGGGACCGGGGCACTACATGCTATGGGGGCAGGACTATCCCATTGGGGCGCCGGCGGGGTTGCTGAAGTTCAAGGGCAATCTGATGAGCTTCGACATCAGCGGGCGGGTGTTTGGGGATGCGATGTTCGCCAAGGGACGTGTGGACCTGACTCCGGGTGAGAATGACTTTGCGGTCAATGTGAAGGCGGGCAAGTTCCCTTATGGCGTGTTCAAGAAGCAGGTTCCCTTCGAAGGCCTAACTGCCACCGTAACCAAAAAGGCTGCGGCATCGACCTTCGACGTGCGGGCGAGCCTGCTGGGGGGCAATTTCTCGCTGGAAGGCACGACGGACGGCGGCAAGGAGCCGGATGGCTACCAGGGGGAGCTGCGGGTGGAGGGTGTCAGCTTCAAACGGTTCGCGCAGATCTACTCCAAGCATGCCGACACCGAAGGCGATCTTACCGGACACTTCAAGTTTGGCGGGCGTGCTGGCGACTGGAAAACTCTGAAAGGCACTGGCGTGGCCATTATCCTGAATGGGAACCTGTACTCGGTGCCGATCCTGGGGCCCTTGACGCCGCTGCTGGGCGGGCTTTTGCCGGGGCAGAGCAAGGATTATAACATCGCGAAGGAGGCTAATTGCACCTTCGAAGTGGCCGACGGGGTGGTGAAGACGCATGACTTTGAGGCCCTGACCAACACGCTGCGCATCCTGGCGTCTGGTCAGATCGATTTCATCAATGATGACCTGGATTTCACGGCGCAGGTGCGGGTTCGTGGCTTGCCGGGACTGGTGCTGATGCCGTTCACGGAGCTGTTCGAGTATCACGGACAGGGCACAATCACGGACACCCAGTGGAAGCCGAGCCTCCTGCAGGGGGCCAATGCCCAGCGGGCGGGCAGTCAGCGGCGCCCGCTGCTCGGTGGCGACAAGACCGAAGAACCTGTTGCCGGGGAAGAAGGAAAACCAGCCGTCGGGGCGCCAAAGCGTACGCTGCCTTCCTTTTTCAATCGTGCGGGGGGGCGCTAGGAGTCGGTCTTAACTGGTGGAGGCCTGAAAAGCGTAAGGGGACGGTTTTCTTCGGTTGGCTTGAATAAAATGGGGCGCAAAATCGTCGGTCATCGTAACAAAACCCAACCATGCCTCCCCTTTTTTTCCCTGCTCCAGTTCTTGAATCTTTAGAACCTCGGTTGGCGCCCGCTGGGCTTGTCGCCCTGAGCATTTCTAGCGGAGTGCTGACCATCACCGGCGATTCACTGGCCAACGATTTGCAGATTACCGACGCGGGCGGTGGCAACTGGGCGGTTTCCGCGACCGTCGGCGGCACGACGCAATTCAAGTTGAATGGCGGACCGGCTTTGCCGACGGCGGTTTTTGCCGCGCCCGCGACTGTGAAAGCCACACTGGGGATCGGCAGTGACCGGATCGACATGCTCAGTCTGAATCTTGGCGGATCGTTGACAATCAATGGCAATGATGGCGATGATGCCGTGCTGCTGTCTGGTGTGTCGGTCACCGGCGCTGTAGTGGTGGATACTGGGACGGGACATGACGATCTCGATCTGACGTCGACGCAGTTGGCGAATACCACGACGGTACGGATGGGCACCGGTGACGACTATTTCACCGCAGGGGGCGATCTCACCTTTGGCCGTGGTCTCAGCGCGGATCTTGGTTCCGGGGCCAATATCTTGGACGTGAATGCCACGAGCTTGCAGTCCAATGGCAACTTCAGCGTTTTGGCGAGCGGCTCCTCGGTGGAAACGCAAGGGTTCTTGCTGGCGGCCGCCTCGGGTCAGGTGACTGGTGCAGTCACGTTGCGGACCACAACGGCCAGTGCGACGGTTTTTCAAATCGGGTCGGTGGCGGGCGATGATTTTCGGGTCACTGGTGGGATGACCCTGCAGGCGGGTTCTGGCAATGACTCAGTGACACTGAATCAGAAGATTCAGACGGGCGGCGCGCTCAACATCCAACTCAGCAACGGCACGAATGAGGTTGTCACCACGGATCTCGACAGTTTGCGCGTCGGTGGTTTGACTTATGGCGGCGGCAGTGGGGCGGATACGGTAACGCTGGCCGGCAACACCGTGTGGGTCACCGGGCAGCTAAATTTCACCGGCGGTGCGGCCACGAATCTCCTGGATTTGAATCCGGCGGTTTCCTTGCGCGTGGGTGGCGGCCTGGGATACAGCGGTGGCATCAATAATGACACGCTGCTGATTGATGGGCCGGATGCCACGATTGGCGCACTGGTGAGATTCAGTGGTTCCAACGGCAGCAACTATCTGGGCTTCAATGCGGTGCTGGGATCGGTCGGCGCGCTGACTTATTACGGCGGCAGCGGCGCCGATGTCGTGGATGTGGGTGAGTTTGACGGCTTGACAGACTTGGTGACCATCCGCGGTACGGTCAGCATTGGCGCCGGGGCTGGCAGCGCGGACATCATGGTGCGAGATGCGATTGTCATGGGCAATCTCAACGTCAGCACGAGTGTGGCTTTTGGCGGCATCGACACGGTACAGATTTTGGACAGTGATGTGTACGGTTCGACCACCCTCAATCTGCTGGGAACGGCCGACACGGATGTCGTGGTGCGCGACAGCATTTTTGATCGCTCGGTGACCGTTTCCACCGGTGGTGGCGACGACTATGTGGCGTTCGATACGGATACGGCCGTGTCCTCCATCTACAGTCAGTTTTATGGCGCGGTGAGGGTTATCCTTGGGGCTGGCAATGACATCTTTGCCGCAGGATCAAACCCGGCGGTGGATACCGTTGGCAATGACTTCTACAGCTATGTGGATGTGAATGGCGGCACCGGCTACGACCGCGCCTACTTCATCCATTACGACTACAACAACGGGTTTAACGGCCCGCTGCCTTGGACCAACGCTGAAGAGTTCTATTGATGCGATGGCGCGACGATGACCTTTGGAGTTGAACAATCCGGGCTCGTCGGCACCTGTCAAGGCGTGCCCGATCTGCCGCCTCTTTTTGCCACCTTGCCCATCCTGCTGCTGTGCCTGCTGGCGCAGAAGCCGGGACAGGTGGGCTCCGGCGGTGGCAGATGGAAGGGCCTGGCCCGCCTCGGGTTTGGCGCCGGCAAGCTGATCCTGCTGGCGGTGCCGCTGGAACCCGTGATCCGCGGGGCGATTCAGGCGCTGCCGGAGGCGCAGACCTCCACCGTTGCCTGGATGAGCCTGTTCGCGTTTGGTTGCCAACTGTACCTGGTGCTGTCCGGCGCGGTTGATCTTCTGCTTGGGGCACGGCAGATGCTGGGGCGTGGCGTGGTGGAATGGTTTGGCGCGCCATTTCGCGCCGGCGGATTCACGGCATTTTGGCGGGACTGGAATCAGCCGCTGACCAAGGGGCCGGACTTCCGCCGTGCGGCACTGAGTCTCGGCGCGGTGCTATTAGCCGTGGTGATCTGGCGCGGCGCCTCGTGGGGCACGCTGGCCTGGGCTGCGCTGCACCTGGCACTTCTTGGTTTGGAGCGTTGGCGCGGACGCAGTCTGTTCGCGCCGCTGCCGCTGCCGGTGCGCGCGGCCTTGACCCTGGCGGTAGTGCTAATTTCCAGCATGCTGCTATTCATGCCGACTCTCGAGGAAGGTTTGGCCCACGTGCGACGGTTGTTTGTGACCAGTCCGGCGACGGCGTATTCGGTCCTGCTGGATGCGCGCCTCAGCACTCCGTGGACGATAACATGCCTGTGGTTAGGTGGGCTGTGCTGTGTGGCCATGCCGCCGGCCTCGTGGCTGCTCTCGCAATCCTGGCGAGGCTGGCCGATCATCGGGATTTTGACGGGAATTATGGCGGGCGGGATGCTGGCGCGCCGCGGCCCCGCGCCGCGGCCGGATTCAATCCGGGCGATGATCCGGCATGCGGTGCAATGGCCATTGGCGGTCTGGATGCAGGAGGGGACCGCGGACGTTTTTGTCGGCCATGAAGGCTGGCTGTATCGGCAGAGTGAACTGGATCGGCTCACGATGAAACGCGAAGGTCATGGCAGCGTCGGCACACTCATGGCCTTCGCCGGTCATTTGCGCACGGCGGGTGTGCCGTTGTTGGTGATCGCGGTGCCGGACAAGGTGGCCTTGTACCCTGAATTCATCCAGCCGGCTGAGTATGCGGCCCCTGTCCAACCGCCGGAATTTCAATCTGCCCTGGATCGACTGCGCGGGGCTGGCGTCACCGTGCTGGATCCCGCGGCTGGGCTGTGGCGGGCGCAAAAGCGCACTCCACTCTACTTCCGCGCGGACAGCCGTTGGACTCCGGAAGCGACGAAGGAGGTGGTGTTGGCGGCCGCCAAGTTCATTCACCAAACCTGGCCGGGTGTGGCCATCAACGAGACACCGCTGATCAACGCCACGATCCTTGACCACAGGGTTGCAGGAGATTTGGCGCGGGCGCTGGATCCCTGG
>JAXMIV010000751.1:0-10634 GCA_034377045.1 Prosthecobacter sp.
GCAGCAACTGCCGCTCCTGAATCGCATGCTCTTTGCCTTGGCCCGCTGGCATGCTCAACCTGATGCCACCTCCAGCCTAAAGGTACAGTGACAGTTTTGTCACATCCATCGCCACCTTTCAGATGCCGAACACTACTGACACTCCTGTCCGCTTCAGTTGATCGGATTCGTATTCGAAGGGGCGATGGCGCGGAGCCAATGCATTCGGGGAAGCGGACTAGAGTCCTACTTCATTACGATCGGCGGCAGGCGCTCGGCCAGCATGGCGCGTAGCTTGGCGAGCGTTTCCGCGTGCTGGGGATCGTTGGCGAGGTTGGTGTATTCGAGTGGATCGCGGTCGTGGTCGTAGAGTTCGATGCCATTGCGGCCTTCGTCCCATTCGGTGCAGCGCCAGCGGGTGGTGCGGACGCTGCGGCCCCAGAATCCCGCGTTTTTACCCCGGCGCGCCTGGGTGAAAGCGGCTTCGTGCAGCGTGGCGTTCGGATCATCCAAAATCGGTCGCAGGCTTTTGCCTGCCAAGGCATGCAGCGGTTTGATGCCACAGAGATCGCAGAGCGTGGGATAGACATCGAGCAATTCCGCCAGGCTGCCGCTGGTCTTGCCCATGCCGGCGTGGCCGGGCGCGCGCACGATGAAGGGCACTTGGGCGCTCTCTTCGAACAGGCTGCGTTTGTGCCACAGTCCGTGTTCACCGAGGTGCCAGCCATGATCGCTGGCGAAGATGACGATGGTGTCCTTTTCCAAACCCAGCCGTTTTAAGGCTTCCAGCACCTTGCCAGCCTGCGCATCGACATAACTGACGCAGGCAAGATAGGCGCGGATGGCCGCCCGCCGCTGTTCGGGCGTGGCTGTCATGGCATACCCAGGAACGGCGCCGTTGCGAGCAGGCTCGGGGATGTCAGCTTCGTCGTCCGGGGGCGCTTCCGGCAGGGTGATGCTGTCAAAAGGATACAGGTCAAAGAACTCGGCGGGCGCCACCAGCGGCAGGTGGGGGCGATGAAACCCGACGGCCAGGAAAAAGGGCTTGGCGGTATCGCGATGCTCCAGCCAGTCGATCGCGGTTTTGGCGAAGTTGCCATCCACGAGTGCCTCGGCTCCGCCCGTGGTCTCCTGCCAGGCCAGGCCCTGCTTTTTGCCGGTCTTCACCTTGATGGCGCTCTCGCGAGTTTTGGGGTAAGGGCGCTCGTCTTTGAAGGGTGTGCCGAAATCCCAGGCCACCGGATCATCCATGCTCTCAGTGCCGGTGGGGACGCCAAGGTGGAAGATCTTGCCGCAGCGGGCGGTAGCGTAGCCATTCTGGCGGAACAGATGGGGCAAGGTCATCACGCCCGGCAGGTTTTGATAAAGGTTGTCCTCGTTGTTGGTGACGCGTGTGGCGTTGGGGCGAAAACCGCTGAGCAGCGAGGATCGTGAGGGATTGCAGTGCGGAAACTGGCAGTAGGCGCGGGAGAAACGCACGCCCTCAGCCGCCAGGGCATCGAGATTTGGCGTCTTCGCCTGGGGATGGCCGTAGGACCCAAGCGTCGCCGCGAGATCGTCGGACATCAGGAGCAGGACATTGGGCCGGCTTTCCGCGGCATGCGAAGAGGCGGCGAGGGCGAGGACACCCAACAGAGACAGCAGGCGGCGAATCATGGTTCTCCTTAACGCCGAGGAACGGCATGGCTTTCCCATCGCAGGAGGAAGTTATGGAAATTATAGCGAAGCGGGGTAGGTTGCTTCGTGGTTAACGTTGCCGCCGACACCCTGCGTCCCAGCCCCGCCAAGCTCTTGGTGTGGCTGGTCTGCGCCAGTGCGCTGCTGGCAGAGACCGCACGCGCCATCATTCTCGTGGATACCCCCAACCCCCTGACCAACACCACGGCGCCGACGGGGATTTACGCGGACAGTGGTTGGGACTTCCTGGGGGAATATGGCAGTTCTTTGGGGACGATGATCGCGCCGCAGTATTTCATCACCGCTCAGCACACGGGTTTGCAAGGCAGCACGTTTGTCAGCACCGCGGAGCTCAATGGCAGCGCCGACGTGACCTACACCATCGATACCGCCGCCAATGGAGGCACGGGCTACTGGGACATCGCGGGGACGGATCTGCGCATTCTCAAGATCAATGAGACCTTTTCCGCCTATGTGGGACTTTATGCCGGTGGTGCGGAAATTGGGGCCGAGATGGTCACCTTTGGCCGGGGAGGGCCTCGCGGTGCGGATGTGGTGCAAAGTGCTGAACTCAAGGGCTGGCAGTACAACGCCAGCGACGGGGTGTTCCGTTGGGGAACAAATGTGATCAGCGCCGTGGTTCCCAGTGGGGTGGGATCGCTCCTGTCGGCCAGTTTTGATGCGGGTGGGGGTGTGAACGAAGCCACGCTTTCATCGGGAGACTCCGGCGGCGGGGTGTTCATCCTGGATGGCGGCCAGTGGAAGCTGGCTGGAGTCAACTTCGGCGTCGACGGATGGTTTGATTTCAATGACGTCGTCGATTCCGGTGAGTTTGAGGCTGCCTTGTTTGACATGGGCGGCCTGTACATCGGCAATGATAGCGATGGCTGGACGCTGGTGCCCGATGGGGCCGTGGATGTGCCTTCGCATCTCTACGCCTCCCGCATTGCCGATAACGCGGCCGTGATTGACTCGATTGTCGGCGTGCCGGAGCCTGGCGGCCTTTGGGTTCTGTTCCTTGCGGCGGTGACTACCGTTTCAGTTCGGCGAAGACCAGGCGCCCGGCGGAAGTCGGCAAGGCGCTGCTGATGACGACGTCGACCGTTTCACCGATGTGGGAGGACGCATGATTCACCACGATCATCGTCCCGTCCGCCAAATAGCCGATGGCCTGATGCTTCTCCTTGCCGGTCTTGGTCAGTGGCAGGGACAGTTCATCACCGGGATTGAGCTGGGGCTGCAGGGCGATGGCGAGATCGTTGCAGTTGAGCACCGTGATGCCACGCAAGCGCGCCACCTTGGCGAGATTCTCATCGTTGGTTAGGAGCCTGGCATTCAACTCGCGGGAAAGCGACACTAGCCGCGCATCCACCGGCAAATTGCGATCCACCGGAGACGTGTCCTCGTGAATGGCGACGCGCATGCCTTCGGTGGCACGCAGCTTCTCCATTTCCTCCAGTCCGCGGCGGCCGCGCAGCACCTTTTGCGGATCGCCGGATTCAGTGAGGCGCTGAAGCTCATCCAACACGAAGCGGGGGATGACCAGCGTGCCGCTGAGAAAGCCGGTGCGGAAGATCTGCGCGATTCGGCCATCAATGATGATGTTGGTGTCCAGCAGCAGCGGCTCGCCCTCGGACGCATCCCGGCGAAAGCGCACATACGGAATCAAAAAGGCGAATTGGTCGCGATCGCTGCGCAGGGCAAAGGTGATGCCGAAGAAGGCCATGGAGGCGTAAACGAGGATCTCCACGACGTTGCGGATGGCATCGCCCGCCACCATGTTTTGGAAATAGCTCAACTGAAAGATGCCGATGCGGGTGATGAGCCAGGCACAGAACAGCCCTATGGCCAAACCAAAGGTCGCGTGGGAAAACTCACGCATGGTGAAGCGCGCCAGGATGATGTCCAAAAGCAAAAGCAGCCCCATGACAGCCGCTCCCGAGACCGCGCCGATCCACGGCTCCTGATCAAGCCCTAACGAAATGGCGATGCCGGTGAAGACAAACAGCGCAAAGAAAAGCGCGCGCACCAACCGGATGGCCCAGGTAGAGTTCATGCAGTTATTTGAAAGGTCACTCTAGCTGCGCCGCGCCTTCTTGACGAGTGGAAAGGACAGGCTCAGGACTGGCTGCGCAGTACCCAACTGGAAACGCAACCCTCGTGGGCCTGGGTCGCCGTCGCCGCGAAGTCCGCGAGATAACCCCGGCCATGCTCGATCGCCGGCCAGGTGCGGGAGCGCGTAGATAGATCCGCGTCCAGGTGAATGGTGCCGGCCAGGAGATCAAACTCGAGCGCATCGCCGTCCTGAATCGCGGCGATGGGTCCGCCGACCGCAGCTTCCGGGGTGCAATGTACGCCGATGGCGCCATGCGAAACTCCCGAGACACGAGTATCGGAAATCAGCGCCACCTTGCCATCCAATTCTGGAACGGCCAGGGCGGCGCTGGCGATCAGCACCTCCGGCATGCCGGCGGCCACGGGGCCGAGCCCCCGCAGCACCACGAAGTGGCCGGGTTGAATCTGTTTGGCGGCTGCGGCGTCCGACACCGCTTTCGCGTCATCGAAGCAGATCGCGCGGCCGCGAAAACGCGGGCTTTGCATGGAGGACACTTTGAAGACCATGCCGTGCGGCGCCACATTGCCGAAGCAGATCTGCATGTCCGCGTAGTCTTTGAAGGGCCGGCCCAGCGGCGCGATCAGTTCCTGATCCGTGGGCACGTCGCCAACGCTTTCAAGATTCTCCGCCAAGCTCCGGCCGGTGACGGTCATGCAGGAGCCGTCGAGCAGGCCTGCCTTGAAGAAATGGCGCAGAAGCATGGCCGTGCCGCCGATGCGGTGCAGATCCGCCATGGTGCCGCGGCCGCGAGGCGCAAAGTTGCAGTACACCGGCGTCCGCCGGCAGATGGCCTGAACGTCGCGCAGCGTAAAGTCGACGCCCGCCTCGCGCGCCACGGCCAGGATGTGGATGACGCCATTCGTAGAGCCACCCATGGCCGCAATTGCGGTCATGGCGTTGGTTAGGGCGGCCTTGGTCAAAATGGCGCGTGGCCGCAGATCCAACTCCAGCAGCCGGCGCATCGCCTGCCCGACCCGCAGGCAATCCGCTTTTTTCCCGTCATCGACAGCCGGGATGGAGGATGAATCCGGCAGCGTCAGACCCAGCGCTTCCAGAGCGATGCCCCAGGTGTTGAAGGATGCGGCAATGCCACAGCCGCCGGCGCCTGGGCAGGCAGCCCGAATGATCGCCTCGGATTCTTCGATGGAAAGTGTGCCGCTGTTGGCTTGAGCCTGCGAATCGTAAGAATCGAGGATCGTTACCGGACGGCCTTGATAGCAGCCGGGAAGGATGCTGCCGCCGTTGACGATGAGGCCGGGATAATTTAGACGCGCCAACGCCATGGCAAAGGCAGGGCCATTTTTGTCGCAGTGATGCAGACCGATCAATCCATCATAGCGATGCGAACTGCAAACCATCTCGGCGCCATTGGCCATGAGATTGCGCGAGCAGAGGGACGCTGCGCCGCCTTCGTGGCCCTGCGTGATGTTGTCGCTGACTCCTGTCACACCGAAGGGAAAACCGATGAGGCCCGCCTCCGCGCAGCCCTGCTGAATCAGTTTCGCCAGTTGGTGAGCGTGGACATTGCAAAGGTTGCCGTCCAGCAGCGGCGTGCCAATGCCGATCTGCGGCTTGTCGAAGTCTTCCGTTTGAAAACCGAGCCCCCAATAAAAGGATTTCACCCCGCGTTGCCAGCCATGGGTGAGGGACTTGGAATTCCAGTTCAAGTTCATGAGGGTTTATGAACAAGGGATTAGGCCAAGGCAAGCGCTGAAAAGTCCCGCAGCGCTGAATCGGCTGAGGAAATTGGCGTGATCTGGAAACAAAAACTCCCGGTCAGGAGAACTGACCGGGAGTTTGAAGGAAGGAATCAGAACTGATTCCGACAGATTAGAACGTGACGCCGAGCTTCACGCCACCGTAGATTTCGTTGTCGGTGGAGTTAAGCAGGCGACGAGCGCGGCCACTGATATTGTAAGCAATATAAGGGGTCAGAGTCGCGGTGCGGGTCAGCTTGATCGGAGCGGACAGGGAGAAACCCAGGTGGGTGAATCCGCTGGTAGGAACCTGATTCAGGAACGCGCCTGCAGGGGCGGTGTTGTCGCCACCGGTGTAGTAGTCAAATCCGTAGCCGGACTTGATCGCAGGAACGAGAGTCAACCAGGAGGTCACTTCGATTGGGTAGTCAACGCCAGCTTCCAGGTAGGAGCCACCGATGCGCAGATCGTAGAATCCGCCCAGGTAGAAGTTAACCGGACCCAGAGGCAGTGCCATGGTCAGGCCGACTTCGTCAGCGCTGGAAACGTTCAACTCACCAGCAGGGGTGAAGGCGCCGGCTGCACCGTAGAAGGTGCCGCTGAAGCCGTTGAAGAACTCATAGTGGGTGTACACCAGACCGAACTTGGCGAAACCCGCGTCATAGGTGAGCGAGGTGCTAAGGTCGAGTTCGGTATAGTCCTGGCGAAGCTCAGGACCACCTGCGGTGGCGTCAACCAGCGTGTCCACCGTGGAGGTGTACAGGGCGCCGACGCCCAAGGACAACTGTTCGGTGAGAGGGACGCTCAGGCTGAGGCCAGCCCAGACGGTGTTATCCGAGAACCAGAGGCCGCGGAAATAATAGCGGGTGTCATAACCCACTTCCAGTGTTGCACCGAGGGTGTCGAACAGAGCGCCGTTTTCTTCCACAGGGGGAACGACGTTCTTTCCGCTCGGAGCGGGACCGGCGATTGCGTTCAGGCTCGCACAGGCGGCCAGAACCAACGCCGATTTCATGATGACGGAGGTCATGCTTTTCAATTTCATGTTGGTCGATTTAGGTTTGTTGATGGTGATGGAGGCTGGTCCGGGAGACCTACCACCGTTCGCGGCGTATTTAAGCACCCGTTGCGAAATTGCCAACAATTTTCTGAAAATTATTGAGTTGTTCACATTTCACTGCCACAGAACGCACCTTCTGCCCCCTTTTCCCGGCATTTAGGGGGTCCGCCCCAGGCTCCCTACTCATTCAGCCGCACCCGCAACCCGTCCGGCCGGACCTCGAATTCCCGAATTCCCGCCAGAAATCGCTGCAAGGCAGGGTCGCGTTCGATGTTTTCGGCCACCAAATTGACCCCTTTGAGGTCGCCCAACCAGGCATTTGGCAGGGAAATGCCGCCGACGCGCACGTCGGTGAGCTTAATGGACAGCTTCTTGTTGGCGTCCATCGTGGTATCGAGGGCCATCATCACCCTCAGGGTCGTGCCGGAAACCAGGGGCAGGCCCGAATCCGCCGGAATGGGCACGATCATCGTGGCGCTGATCCGGCCTTCACCCAGTTCTACCCCCACCGTATCTCCGAGATTCTGGCTGGTTAGATAGGCGTTGATCTCCTTTTGAGTGATCGTCAGGGTACGACGCGGATCATCAAGCGTGACCGGCGGCGCGGTGGCTGCGGGAGTCTGTAAAACTTGCAGTTTGGCATCCAGTACCTGCTGCTCACTGGAACTGAGCCTCACCGGTTTGATCGGGCTCGCGTAAAGATTGTGCTTGATCCACCAGGCGGTGGTGGCGGCCGCGACGCCACAACCGAGGAGCACGATGCCAACAACCATCAAGATAACTCGCTTCGCGGAACGGCGTCCGGGGACCGGGGGTGCGCCCGATGGCGTGGCAGGAACGGCAGTGGGCAGAGGGTTTTCCATAATCAATAGGGATGATTGACGCGTCCTGGTGCAAGCGCATTCGACACGCAGCGGTCCGCAGCGTTGCACAGAAAACGGAAAACCTTCACAAAGCCTACCCCCGCACCGCTGCCTCAGGGAATCTTCAGGGCCTGCCCGGGGCGGATCAGATCGGAGGTAAGGTTGTTGGCCGCTTTAATCTTCGCCACCGTCGACCCCCGTTTCCGGGCGATGCCATACAGCGTATCGCCACTGACGACCTTGTAGGATGACGACGATTTTTTTGCCGGGGCCTTGGGTTTGGGCTTGGTCGAAGACGAAGAGGCCGTGGTCTTCCGCGGCGCAGTGCTGGCAGGCGCGGACGCTGGCGTGCTTGGAGGACTGAAGGCGTATGGGTCACTCGGAGGGGGAGTGGGCGCGGGGGGCTTGGAGTAGGCCGGCGTGGACGGGGCTGCTGGCACCGGGCTGTAGCTGCCACCGGACTGAACGGTTCCCGGTTGTCCAGGGTAGGGATGGTAGCCGCCGTCACTGCCGTAGTTGGAGACATAGGGATCACCCGACTTTTGGCTGTTTTGGCTGTTTTGGCAGGAGGTCAGCAGTGCGCAGACGGCGAAAGCGGGCAAAAGATGGACGATGGAACGCATCAGGGGGGAGCGGTGGAAGTGAACGGAAAAGGGCGGGGGACTGGGGTGAGTATGGTTTTGCCGCCGTTCTGTTCAACCTGAAACGTCATTTCCGCTGGCGACGCGTTGCCGCCTTCGTTGAAAGCTCCCCTTGCCGCCTTGCGTTCATGGCCTCCCGCCCTGAAATCCCTGGAAGCAAGTCTTGCGGTTTCGGTCTGCCTTTTCTAGTCTGCCATCCCTCTCAATGAAAATCGGCTTCAATCTGCTTCTATGGACCGGTCACGTGACCGACGAAAACTTCCCTGTCATCGAAAAGCTCAAGGCCGCCGGCTATGACGGCGTCGAGATTCCCATTTTCGATGTCAGCGACCCCGCTCACTTTAAAAGAGTGGGGCAGGTGCTCAAAGACAACGGCCTCGAATGCACGGCCGTGACCGTTCTGTCCGACGAAGAGCGCAACGCCATCAGTCCAGTGGCCGCCAACCGCCAGGGGGCCATCGACCACTTGAAGCGCGTCTTTGAGTGCGGCCACAATGCCGGCGTGCAGACCCTCTGCGGGCCCTATTATCAGGTGCTCGGCCAATTCACTGGCAAGTACCCTTCCGAAGAGGAGCTCAATAACGCCGCCGAGGTCCATCGCGCGGTGTCGCCCATCGCGGAAGCCGCCGGCATAAAGTGCGCCATTGAGGCGCTGAATCGCTTCGAAAGCCACCTGCTCAATACCATGGAGCAGGCCGCCAGCTACGTGAAGCGCGTCAACCATCCCAACTTCGGCACGATGTATGACACCTTCCACGCCAACATTGAGGAGAAGGACCCGATTGCCTGCATTGAGACGGTTTTCGCGACCGGAAAGCTGAACCACGTCCACATCTCCGAAAATGATCGCGGCACCCCTGGCCGCGGGCATGCCAACATCAATGGCGCCATCAAGAAGCTCAAGACACTCGGCTATGACGGCTGGATGACCATCGAAGCCTTTGGTGGCGCTCTGCCGGACCTCGCCGCCGCCACCCGCGTCTGGCGCGACTTCTTCCCGAGCCCGGAGCAGGTCTACAAGGAAGGCATCGAAGTCATTCGCAAAGCCTGGGCCGCCTAACATTCTATCAATTCCGTTAAACCAAGTCACCCCATCCATGAGTACTGAATCCAACCCCACCTCCCGCCGCCAATTCATCGGCAAGACCGCTGGCGCGGCCAGCGCCCTCACCGTCGCCCAATCCGCCTGGGCTGCCGGCAGTGATCAGATCAAAGTCGGCCTGATCGGCTGCGGCGGCCGTGGCTCAGGCGCCGCCAATCAGGCGCTCAGCACCAAGCAGGAGGGCGTCGTCCTTCATGCCGTGGCGGATGCCTTCAAGGAAAAGGCTGACGGCGCCCTGTCCAACCTCCGCACCAAGCATGCCGAGAAAGTCCAGGTGGACGATTCCCGCATCTTCGCCGGACTCGACGGTTACAAGAAGGTCATCGACGCCTGCGACCTCGTCATTCTGACGACGCCTCCCGGCTTCCGTCCCTATCACTTCGAAGCCGCGGTCAATGCCGGCAAGAATATCTTCATGGAGAAGCCCGTCGCCGTGGATTCCCCGGGCATCCGTAAGGTGCAGGAAATGGCCAAGGTCGCCGATGAGAAGAACCTGAAGGTCGTTGTCGGCCTGCAGCGGCGTTACCAAAACTGCTACATTGAGGCCCTCAAACAGGTGAAGGAGAAGGGCATCATTGGCGATATTGTTTCCGGCCAAGTCTACTGGAATGGCGGCGGCATCTGGTTCCGTGACAAGCAGCCCGGCCAGAGCGAACTGATGTATCAGATCAACAACTGGTACTTCTTTACCTGGCTGTGCGGTGATCACATCAACGAGCAGCACATCCACAACATCGACGTCGCCAACTGGTTCCTCGGCGGTCATCCGGTGAGCGCCCAGGGAATGGGTGGCCGGCAGCAGCGGGTGGACAAGAAGTATGGTCAGATTTATGACCACCACTACGTCGAGTACACCTATGCCAACGGCGTCCGCGTGAATAGCCAGTGCCGCCATCAGTCGGGCGTTTACAATGCCGTGCGTGAGGAGTTCACCGGCACCAAGGGCAAGATCTACCTGATCAACAGCGGCGCCTGCTACGCGACCGATCATGCCGGCAACACCATTTGGAAATACCGCCCCGCCGCCGAAGCCGATCCCAAGGGCGGCAAGGGCAAGCGCGGTCTCGATCCTGATCCATATCAGGTCGAGCACGACACCCTGCAGGCCGCGATCCGCGAGAACAAGCCGCTTAACAATGCCTACTACGGCGCCGAATCCACCATGACCTCCGTCATGGGCCGGATGGCGACTTACTCGGGCAAGGAGCTCAAGTGGGAAGAGGCCCTCGCCAGCAAGGTCCAGCACATGCCCGCCATTGTCACCGCTGAAACCGAACCGCCGGGGACGCAGAATGCCGAAGGCTGGTACCCGATCGCAGTTCCTGGCCAGGCGGTTCCCGGCGTCGTAGTTGTCTAATCGTCGGTTAGGCCGAATTCAAGTCTGAGCACAAGCCCGGCCCGCCAAAAGCGGGCCGGGTTTTTTACCGGGGGGAGGGTTTTTAACCCTCCTCCGAGCGGGAACGGACGGGCTTAAAAAGCCTTATCCCTTTCACTTCGCC
>JAXMIV010000752.1:0-3059 GCA_034377045.1 Prosthecobacter sp.
CCGCCGCCCGTGAGGATGCCGCTGAAGGTGCCGCGTGCACCATGCTCTTCCTTTGGCTGCCAGACCTGCGTGCCGTTGACTTGATCACCATCAAGGGTGAGCGCGATCCGCGTGGAGTCTTTCGCCGTTTCCTTGGCGAAGAACAAGGTTTGCGGCTCGGCTGCGCCGGCAGTGCCGCTGAAGAGCAGGGCAAGAAGCAAAGAACGAGTTTTCATGGGTGTGCGGATGCGGATGAAAAGAACGAGTAAAAAGCGGCGACCTGCCACAGCGCTCCTGCCACGAATAGGATGGCGAACAGGATGAGCAGCAGTTTGCGTTTGCCGCGCCAAAAGAACGCCAACCCCCCCGGGATTCCGGCCGCGCCGGCGACAATCTGGCCGCCCAACATGCCACCCATGAGCGCCATGTGCTGATCATTGGACGCAGCCCCGGAATCATTCGCCATCAAGGTCCCCATCAGCGACATCGTCGCCCAGGTGACATGCGCGACAATCCAGAGGACGGTGAATACAATGCCAGCAAGGACGAGCAGGCCGGTAACGGCGGGTGAGGATCCAGGCGGTGATGGTGTGGCGGTCATGGTCGAGCTGAGAAGGCGGCTGCGAGGAGCATATAAACGGCGTACAGCTCGCAAAAAACGCCGGCAAAGAAGGCGATCCAGAAACACCGCAGCAGCAACTTGCGCCGGCTGCGCCAGAAGATGGCCAACCCACGCGGAACACCTGCCGCACCCGCCAGGATCAGGCCCGTTTGCAGAATTCCAGTCCAGCCAAACACTTCATCGCCCGTCAGGGTCCGAGACTCTCCGGGGAACATGATCGACCGCACGATCTTGAGCATGATGTCAACCAACACACCGCTGGCAAAGAAGAGATAGAACAAGACCACATGGACCAACGCCCAAACGACGATGAAAACGATGCCGCCGATGACCTGCCCGGTGCCGGGGGTTGGCGTTGCGGCCGCTGGTTGGGATTGTTGTACGTCCATGCCGGTCACTTGAGCTTGATTGACGATAGCATCATCAAGATGCCCTCCGCATTGGCCTCAACCGCTTTTTCAGGCGCCCAGGTGTTCAGGACGAAAAATTTGTCACTGCCCACTTTGGCAAACTGATAGAGACCAAGCTTGTGGCTGCTGCCATCCGTCCCTTTGGCAATGCCCTCGTTGGCAGTCAAGGTCATGCCCGTGGCATCGTCCATTTTTGTGGTGGGTTTGCCACCACCGTTCCAGACGACGCTTGCATAGCGCGCCGTGACACTTTTCCCGATCGATTCCGTGGCATCCATGATGTGCTCCGTGTCGATGGCGAGGATGGTCACCGTGAACATCTTGTCAGCAGACACAACGAACGCGCCCTTTTCATCGGCCTCCACCTTCCAATCGGCGGGGAAGTCCACGCTGAATTTTGAACTCTCCTTGTTCGGGTAGCTGTAGTGCTGCACCGCAGCGGCTTTCTTCCCATGAGAGACAATTGAACCAATGATCTTTCCTCCGACCTCGGCGTGCTTCTCAAAGGCTTCTTGGGAGGAAATGCATTTCAGCACCAGCAAGGTTTCCTCTCCCTTTTTCGCGATCATCCAGACGTTGATGTTCGCCACACCATCCTCGTCCTTCCCCTTGGCATTGATGAGCATGATATCGATGTCACCGGCCTCGGTGGTCTCTGGCTCTTGGTACTTCACGTTCTTGTAGAGCGCTTCGATATCTTCCTTGACCTCAGCGACGGCTGCTTTCGGATCAGCGCTGGTGGCTTCCAGGGCGCTGAGTGCCATGAAAAAGCCCGCGTCATCTTCCGGGTGGGCAAACAGGGCTCCATCGCCGGGCTTCAGCTTCCAGTCGTCGGGAAACGCCAAGTCAATGATCGGTTTATCGTGAGGGAAGCTGACCGCTTGATCCGCCCTGGCGGCGGCAGTGAAAAGCAGGCTCGTTAGGCAGAGGAGCAGGCATGTTTTCATTTGGAATTGTGGGTGAGGGTCGCTTGGTTGGCGGTCGTGGTGGGCAGGGATTTGAACTGAATGCGGATGTCTACTTGATCTTGACGGAAAGACTGACTTTCATGATGTCCTCGGCGTGGGTTTTAAACACGGCTTCCTCGGGCGCCTGGGTGAGCAGGAGGAGAAATTTCTCACCGCCCTTTTTGGCGAATTGGGTGAAGTTCACACAGTACTTCACGTCACCATCCATCGCCTCCCCCATGTTGTAGGTCGCGGTGACTCCCGTGGCATCATCTTTCATCACCTGAGGGTCGCCACCATAGTTCCATTTAATGCTTTTGTAGTCCGCGCCGACCTTCTTCTTCATCGCTTCCACGGCCACATTCACTTCCGCCATATCAATGAAGAGCAAATTCATCCCGACCAGTTTGTCCCCGGACACCACGTGAACTCCCTCATCAGTGGGCTCGAGTTTCCAATCAGCCGGGAAATCCACGGTGAAAGCTGCATCGCTCTTGTTTGGGTAGCTGTAGGTTTGCACCGCGGGTGCTTTGCCCGCCATCGCCGCCTTTGCCGGAGCGGCAAGGTTACTGGGAATCTCAAAACCCGCGAGCAATGGCAGGATCTTTTCGCGTTCGGCAATGAGGACTTTGGAGGTCGATTCATCGAAGTTGTAGAACCGGCGGGCGTATTGGACATACTTGACCCCAGTATCGGTCTTCGTGACGCGCATGAGATTCCACTCGGCATAAGACGGGTCGGAATCTTTGGTGGGGAACATGAGAAAATCAGCGATGTAAATATCGGCTGCCTCGTTGGCAATCAACCGGCCCTTGTTATTCGGTCCGCTGGCTTTGGCGTTCTCAAGGATCTTGGCCGCATAGGCCTTTGCATCGTCGCTTCCTTCAATCTGCCGGTCGGCCATCAGGGTGGTCCATTTCTCGAAAGTCTCTCCTTCCGGCAGAAACTCGCGCAGCCCGTCTCGATCCTCCCGGAGAAAAAAGCTTTTCTCGTCGAAAACGAAGGCGGCTTTCTCGACGTCAAAGTCAGTCTTGGCAGCCCTCGCCGGTCCCGAGTGTGCCGCGCCGATGGAACTAAGGATGCCGGCGATTGCCTTTTCAT
>JAXMIV010000753.1:0-4223 GCA_034377045.1 Prosthecobacter sp.
GGTCGAAAGCCTCGCCGCCATTCCGCATCCAGCGGCACAAAAGGCGTTGGAACAGCACGCTGCCACTGAGAAGAACCCCGCCATCCTCAGCTCCGTGATGCGGAGTTGGGGTGCGCGTCCTGGTGAAGAGACGATCGTGAAAGCGTTGCATGACCTGGTGGACTCTGAAGCCACAAAGCACGAAGTTTTTGCGGCCGTGGTCGCGGCATTTCGGGCCCAGGATGAAGCGCGCGCGGTCCCGTGGGTTCTCGAACGCTTGAAGGCCACATCCCTTCAGTTTGATACCTTCGAGTACGCGGAGGCCTTGGATGCAGTGGCGTTCTTGTCCCGGCAAAAGGACTCGCCAACCCGTGATTTGGTGCGTCCCTTTCTCATCCAGCATCTCACCCATCCCAAACAGGACCTCCGCACTGCCGCCGCCAGGGCCTTGGGCACTCTTCGTGATCCCAAGGCGCTGGCGGTATTGGCGCCGATGATCACCGGCGGCGGCCCGTTTTCCGACCCGGTTCGTGAAGCTGCCGCCAAGTCCGTGCAGGCTCTCCAGATCGAACTGGCCGGTCCCGGAGAGCTCAAAAACCTCTGGGATCAGGTTCAAAACCTTCAAAAGAAAACCGAAGATCTGCAAAAGCAATTGGACCAATCGAAAAAGAAGACCGATGCCAAAAAGTAACGGCACCCCATGAAAACCATTCTCTGCTTCGGCGATTCCAATACCTGGGGTTTTGACCCTGAGGGCATTCTCGCGCCTTATCCGCGGCGGCACTCTCTCGATGTCCGCTGGACCGGCGTGCTGGCGCGTGAGCTGGGGGGCGAGTGGAGGGTCATTGAGGAAGGCCAAAATGGCCGCACGACGGTGCATGAAGATCCTTTTGTGGTGAGCCGCAATGGCCGGACTTATTTGCCCGCCTGCCTGGAGAGCCACAAGCCCATCGATGTGGTGACGCTGATGCTCGGGACCAATGATCTGAAGAGTACGCATAATGTGCCGCCGGGAGAAATTGCCAATGGGGCCGCCATTCTGGCCCGGATGATCCTGAGCAGTGATGCGGGCCCCGGCAACAGGCCGCCCAAGCTGCTCCTGATCTGCCCACCCAAAATCGGCGATCTGAGCCATCTCCCGGACTTGGCGCTGAAGATCCCAGACGGGGTCGCGCGCAGTGAAAGGTTTCCGCTTTACTTTGGCCGCGTGGCCGAGGCCTTGGGGTGCGCTTATCTGAATGGCCAGGAGGTCGTGGAGGCCAGCAAGGTCGATGGCATCCATCTTGATGCCACCGCGCATGCGAAGCTGGGCGCAGCGATCGCGGCGAAGGTGCAGGCGATGTAGGTGAAAGAGGCGCGTGCCTGCGGCTGTTCACATGACCCATGCCGCACCATTCAGCCACCCGCCGCCAGTTCCTGACCGACTCCGTTGCCCTGACCGCAGGCGCCTTAATCGCGCCGCAACACCTGGTCGCGGCGGCGCCAAGTCCACCGTTTCAGAGCCGCTGGCAGGATGACACGGATCGGGTCTGGTTGGGCGCCAATTTTTGGGCGAATCCCATGCAGGACTGGCAGGTCAAAGAAGGGCGCGCGGAGTGCATTGCCGCGAAGCCGAATCGCAACGTGCATGTACTGGTGAGGGAACTGGCCGACAGGGTGGGGAATCTGCGGATGACGGTGAAGATTGGCCGTATGGGAGGCGGACCGCTCAGCGGGGACGGCAAAGGCTCCGCGGGTTTTAAGATCGGCATTCTTGGCACCCTGCGTGACTACCCTGAGCTGCATGACTACCGAAACAATCTGGCATTCAGCTCGGGATGGGATGTGGGCTTCACCGCCGCCGGCAAGCTGTTCTTCGGAGACCCCCGGCAAGCCTCGATAGATGTGGACATCAGCAAGGCGGAGGCTGTGCAACTGGAACTTAGCGTTCAACCGAGGGGCGCGTCCTACTCCCTGGTGCTGACGGTGCGGGACGCGGCCAACGATGCTCTGCTGGGCGAACTGAAGAGGGAGGATGTGCGGCCTAACCAGTTGATTGGAAATCTCGCCATTGGTTGCAACTTTGGACCGGAAGCAGGGCCACGGCAGGGTGCGAAGAAAAAGAAGCAGGCGGAAGGCGCGGGCACCGGCAACGCGCTCTTTTGGTTTTCCGAATGGCACATCGAAGGCAGCAAGGTCGCCGCCGATGTGAGCCGCAGGTTTGGCCCGATCCTGTTCAATCACTACACCCTGAGCGGAGGTGTCATGAAGATGTCGGTCCAAATGCCGCCGCTGGGGGATCGGGACAGCCAGGAGGTGATCCTGAGGATTCGCAGTGGTGAAGGCTGGAAAGCGGCAGCCACGGCGCGCATCGATTCTGTGAGTCGCGTTGCACTATTCAAGATGATAGATTGGGATGCCACGGCCGATGTTTCCTACCAGCTCGCGTATCCACTGAATGGAGGCGCCGATGAGCATCGGTATGAGGGCACCATCCGGCGTGATCCGGTAGACCAGGCGGAGTTCAGCGTGGCAGACATTTCCTGCAACATCCACACAGCGTTCCCCAATGCGCCGTATGTCGCCAGTGTCGGCAAACTCAACCCGGATATGATGGCCTTCGTCGGTGATCAGTTTTACGAAAGCACAGCGGGCTACGGCGTACAGCGCGATCCGTTGCAGCCTGCGATTCTGGATTACCTGCGAAAGTGGTATTTCCACGGCTGGACTTGGCGCGACCTAACCAAAGATCGTCCAAGTCTGTCACTGCCCGATGATCACGATGTCTATCAAGGCAACCTGTGGGGTGAAAGTGGCGCTCCCCAAACGAAGTCGCAGGAGGCGGGCGGCTACCAGATGCAGGCGGAGTGGGTCAATGTGGTGCATCGTACCCAGACGGCGCATCATCCCGATCCTCATGACGCGGCCCCTTGCAAGCAGGGCATCGTCAACTATTACGGCGCCATGACCTATGGCGGCATCAGCTTCGCGATTCTCGCCGATCGTCAGTTTAAGTCCGCGCCGGAAGGCAAGGTGCCTGCCACCGACGAACGCGCGGATCATGTGATCAATCCCGCCTTTGATCCGAAGACCGCTGACGTGCCGGGCCTGGAATTGCTGGGCGGCAAACAACTTCAATTCCTGAAGGATTGGACGCGGGATTGGAAAGGCGTGCAAATGAAAGCGGTGATCTCGCAGACCATCTTCACCGGCATGGCCACCACCCACGGCGGCGAACGCCAAGTGCTGCGTGCGGACTATGATCAGAATGGCTGGCCGCAGGCGGCGCGCAATGCCGCCCTGCGCGAGATTCGCAAAGTCTTTGCTTTCCACATCGCCGGAGATCAGCATCTTCCCGCCGTGGTGCATTACGGCATTGATGAGCACCGCGATGCGGGCGCGGCATTTGCCGGACCCGCGGTGAACACGGGTTACCCTCGCTGGTGGGAACCCACTGAGCAGGTACACAAAGCAAGGCCCGGCCAGGGGCTCATCGGCGACTTCACCGACCACTTTGGACATCCGCTGACCGTGTTGGCCGTGAAGAACGGCGAGAGGGAGCCGCGCAAGCCAACGGTTGAAAACCTGACCGACAAGGCCTCCGGATTCGGCCTGGTCAAGTTTAACAAAAAGAATCACAGCATCATCTGTGAGTGCTGGCCGTTTGACAGCGATTTTTCCGCGCAAGCCAAACAGTTCGAACATTGGCCCGTCGTCGTCACTGAGCGCGAACAGTATGGGCGCAAGGTATCCGCTTTCCTGCCCACCCTTGCCATTACCGGGATCAAACACCCCCTGATCGAGATCATCGACGCGAAAGGCGAACTCATCTACGCCCTGCGTCCATCCGCCACGGAGTTTCAGCCCCACGTCTTCGCCGAAGGTTCCTACACTGTTCGCGTCAGCGAACCCGAAAGCGACAAGGCCCGAGAACTCACGGGCCTAAACGCCGAATCCAGCAACAGCAAGCGCCTGAATGTGGAGATGTAGCGGGAACTACTTTCTAAAAATGAAATAAACCGCCCCGCACATGCATAGCGCGGCCCAAAGATAGTCCCACTTCAGCGGCTGCTTCATGTAAAAGAGCACAAAGGGCACGAACACCATCAGCGTCACCACCTCCTGGATGATCTTCAATTGCGGCAGCGTCAGTGTCTCACTGCCGATCCGGTTTGCCGGAACCTGCAGCATGTATTCAAAAAAGGCGATTCCCCAACTGACCAGAGCTGCGATCAGCCAAGGTCGCGATCGCAGGTCCTTGAGAT
>JAXMIV010000754.1:0-3234 GCA_034377045.1 Prosthecobacter sp.
GGATTCCAGCGTGCCGGCGAACGCTGGATCGGTGAGTTTGCGCACGCCAAAGGAACGTCCCGTCTCCCGCAGGGCGCGCCATTGGCGCCAGCCCGGCAGATCGAGACCCGGGATGACGCTTCCGGGAGCCATCGGCGCAGCGTCGATGAACCAGGCGCCGGGCAGCACCTTCAGCAGGTGCTCCAAATGGCTCGCCCGCAGGTCGGCCGCCCAGTGATCCTTCAGGGCGGGCAGTTGCAGCAGCGCCCACCAGCCGGGATCGACGGCAAAAGGGATAGACGCGGCGTGCAGGCGCAGGCGGCCGTCATCCGTTTGGCCTAACAAAAGGGAGAACTTACCGGGCAACGGCGCCGGTGGTTCGGTGGCTGGCAGCCAGCGGGCGACAAAGGCCGCGAGGTCCGCATTGAGGCGATTCTTCGCCAGCCGGCCGTGCAGCAGGGCGATGGCGTCCCGCCATAGGGCGAGCTCATGACCCAGCGGACGGAGTTCTCTTGCGATGGCTTTCTCCAACTCCATCGTGCCCGCCACCGTGATGGCGCTGTCGGCATCTTGCAGCGCCGCCACAAAGGTTTGCGGAGGCGTATTCACTTTCCGCCCGGCAGCGTCGGCATCTTCATCTCCTTGTAGTCGGCGGGCAGGATGAAGATCGCATCATCGACAGGCTCTTCTTTGGCGGAAACCGTCTCGCTGGTGATCGTCTTGCCCATGATCTTCACTTCCGATTTCACGATCATGCCCGGGAAGTCCGCGGCGGAAGGCATGAAGGCGGCGGTGGGATCGCCCATCGCCTTGGTGAGTTTGTCCTGCACGGCATTGAGTTCCTTGGCCTGCGGGAAGTCTTTGGCCACCCAAAACTTGCCGCTGCCGATCTTGCCGCTCCAGGTGTAGATTTCAGTGTCGTACTGGCCCACCTTTTCCTTCTCACCCGTCGGCTGAGGTTTGGCGGGCGCGCCTTTGTCACCGCCGCCGAGCGCGCTGCTGGCCAGCGCCATCATGCTCTTCAGGGAATCCCCGGACATCTTCATCATCGCCTTCTGCGGATGCATGAGCAGGATGATGTTAGATCCGGTACCGTCGAGAATCATGCTCATCTGGGTGCCGACATCGGAGCGCGCCTTTTCGCCCTTGACCTTCAAGATCATCTCCTGGGTTTGGCCGTCGGTCGCGGACTTTTGCACGATCACCCAGTCCGCTAAAGCTGGCTGGAGGGCGAGGGCGGCAAAAGCCAATGTGGTGAAAAGCGTTTTCATGATGAGGGCAGACTAAGGGGTATGCGGAAGAGCGGTCAACTGGAATACGGCGGCGATTGCGTCAGCGGCGGCCTTGAATTTTGTCATACGCCTCTTTCACCACCCAGCCCGTTTGGTGCAGGGCCGCGCCGGCTTCTTCCAGGGAGCAGCCGGTGAGCTCGGCGAGGATGCGGAGCGCGCGGTCGCGCAATTTCACATTCGAGGGATTGAGGTCCACCATCAGGTTGCTGATCACCTTGCCCACTTTCGTCATCGCCAGCGTCGTGATCATGTTCAGAATCAGCTTGGTCGCCGTGCCGGCTTTCAGGCGGGTCGATCCGGTCAGCACCTCCGGCCCGACATCCGGGGTGATCACCAGTTTCGGTTTCCAATCCTTCTCGCGCACCTTCTTGACCGCCGTGCGCATCGCCGGATTGAAGCAGAGCAGTACCGTGAAGGCGCCGCGTTGGTTGGCTTCGTGAATCGCGCCCCACACAAATGGTGTGCGTCCGCTGGCGGCGATGCCGATGAGCACATCACGCGCGTCCACCTGCCGGTGCGAGATCGCCAGGGCACCGGCTTGGGCATCGTCTTCCGCGCCCTCGACCGCACTCCACAGCGCCTGCCTGCCGCCGGCAATGATGCCCTGCACCTGCTCGCGCGGCGCGCGGAAAGTGGGCGGGATTTCACTCGCATCCAGCACGCCCAGTCGGCCGCTGGTGCCCGCACCGGCATAAAACAAGCGTCCTCCGGATTCAAAGGCTCCAATGACGCGCGCTACGACCTTTTGAATATCTCGCCTCTCCTTGAGAATCGCGGCCGGAATGCCAGCATCTTCGCTCAGCATCAGCGTGATGCCCTGAGCCAGCGGCATCCGGTCGAGATTTCGTGACCGCGGATTGCGCTGCTCAGTCGGCGACTGCCCAAGAACCCGCAGATCGGCAATGGCCTCCGGCAAGGTGAGGTTCACCTGCGGTTGCAGCAGCAGGCACTTGGTCTCGCAGGTGGAAGTGTCCAGTTGTTCCCGCGCCAGCCGTACCGCGCCCTGCACCGAGGGCGATTCTAAAACGCTGACCATCGCCTTCGGCCAGCAGGCCTTGATGCGCCGCGCCACATCCCGCCGGAACGCCAGGTTTTTCGTCAGCACTCCGCCGTTGAAGATGAACTCGACGGCCGTGCCGTGAGCCGCGATTTGCCGGGCGCACGCACAGGCGTCGATCGCCAGCATGACCGCGGCCTCCGTTAGCAACCGCTTGGCCAGCGGATCGCCTTTTTTCGCCGGGGCAAAGCCCGCCACCGCCAGGCCGGCGATCTCGTTTTTCTCCGCCGTCACCGACCAGGGGATGCGTTGTTCGGGCTCGGTGAAGAGCAGCGCATTGAGAATCGCGCCGCCCAGCGGCCCCATGGTGCCGTGATGATCCAAATGGGAAATGACCGCCCGTAGCGCTCGCAGACCGATGTCGCAGGCGCTGCCACGGTCGCCGATGATGTGACCGCGCCCGCCCACCTTGGCCGTGCGGCCATCCGTGGTACGGCCGAAACAGCAGGAGCCGGTGCCGCTGAGAACCAGGACGCGGGTCGGCGCCTTCGTCTTCGGTGGCGCCGCGGCGAGGGCCGTCTCCAGGTCATTCGTGGCGATGCAGGGAATCGCCGCCCACACCCGTGACGCCGCCCGCCGCAGCCGGTCGCAATCCGCATCCGTGCGCGCTCCTGCCAGGCCAATTCCCACCGCCTGCGGCAAAGCTGGGAGCCGCGCCGTGATGGCGCGCAAATGCCATTGTAGGTCGCGATCCGACATCAGCGGCAACACCGCCGGCCCGGTTTGGAAATCCGCCAAAATCGCCCCCGCGCCATCCACCAGCAAGACCGAAGTCCGCGTGCCGCCGCCCTCGATCCCCAGGATGATCGGCGCCACCGGTTCGCGTTTGCGTAGCGGCTGTCGGCGCTTCGTGGCGCTCGCAGGCGGGGGGGCAGGCTTCCGGGGCATGGATGGAGAATACTTCAC
>JAXMIV010000755.1:0-2815 GCA_034377045.1 Prosthecobacter sp.
GATGAGGAGACTCATGAGGGGGTTGAAAAGGGGGACTAGCCTTGGCAGGCGGCGGTGGCATCGGCAGGCTCGGCCCGTTTGGCCGCACAGGTCGTGCAGGCGCCGTGAATGGCGACGTCGAGGCGGGCGACCTTGGTTCCGGGCGGCAGGCTCCAGAACTTCGCGGGATCAAATTCCGCGGAGGGGAGCGCATCGAGCACCTTGCCGCAGGTTTCGCAGTAGAAATGCACGTGCTCGTGCAGGTTCGCGCAGTAGCGGGACTGGCCGCGATCCAGGTTCACCTGCCGGAGCAGGCCGTGGTTGGTGAGGTGCTCCAGGCAATTGTAAACCGTGGCCAGGGAGATGCCGGGGGAGCGATCCTGGACGCGGTTGAACACCTCGTAAGCCGTGGGATGATCCGTGGATTCCGCCAAAACCTGGAAGACCTCACGGCGGTGGGGCGTCAGGCGCATATCCGCGCCAAGAACAGCCAAACGGCAGTCCAAGCCCGTCGGCTTGGGAGAAGGGCGATTGTTGGGAGCAGCCATACGTGGAAGGGTAGGAATCACCTTAGAATGAGAATGATTCTAAAGCAAGAATCATTCTAAAATAGATGTCCCTCCCTTCAGCGCGGCGCCTTCACCCGCCCATGCCGGACGCTCAGGTAGGGGCTGTCCCGGGCGACGAAACGCCAGGGGAAGTCCACCGCCTGGCTGATGCCGACGCGGATGTCGCTGATGACCTCCAGCGGGGCCGGGGGTGGCCGCAGGCCGCAGCCTGCGGGGCGTTTGGACCCCACCATGGGTAAGCCGTGGTGGCCACCGCCGATCCCCAGTGCGAGGGCCAGTTTGCCGGGGCCGGAGCAGAGATCCCGCAATTTTTCCCGTCCCCGGCGCTCCCGCATGGTGGCGATGCCGGTGCGCGGCTCGAGGGCGCGGATGAGGATGAGGCCGTCGCGGTCGCCACCCTTCACCAGCAGATTGAAGAGCCAGTACATGCCGTAGTTGAAGTACACATAGGCGGCGCCCGGGGGCATCTTTTGCACAAAGTCCCGGGCGCTGGGCCGGGTGGTGGTGTGGCAGGCGGGATCGCCCTCGACGGCATAAGCTTCGGTCTCGACAATGACCCCTGAGCAGCCCTTCCAGACCAGTTCGACCCCAATCAGGTCGCGGGCGACGGTGAGGAAGTCACGGGTGAAGAAGTCCGGCGGCAGAAACGGCATACGTTAGGGTAACGAACGTCACAGCCCCGTTGGGTGATCGATGAATTGCCAGGACAATCCAAACTTTTCCTGGAGATGCCGCGCCAGGGCCTTCACACCAAAGGTCTCGGTGGCGTAGTGCCCCCCGTAGAGCACGTTGATCCCCAGTTCTTCCGCCAGGGTGTAGCTCCAGTGGGGGCCTTCCCCGGTGATGAAGGTATCGACGCCGGCCTTTGCCGCGGCGGCCACTTCCGAGCCGGACCCGCCTGAGGAGATGCCGATCCTGCGGGTGACCGGCGGTCCGCCAGCGCAGACATGCACCCGGCTGCCCGCCAAAATGCCCTGGAATCGCGCCACCAGTTCATCCCGGGCGATCGCCGCCTCACAGGTGACCCCGACGTCCATGCCTTTGTAGTCCAAAAACCCGCCCGAAGGAACCAGGCCCAGCGCCTTCGCAATCTGGGCGTTGTTGCCCAGTTCCGGATGCACATCCAAAGGCAGATGGACGCTGTAAATCGCCAGATTGCCCTCCACCGCCAGCCACATCCTCTCAAAGGTCGATCCCGTCCAGGGCTGCAAGCCGCTCCAGAACATGCCGTGGTGAACGATCAACAAATCCGCGCCGGCCGCCACCGCCTTACGAACCACCGGCAGCGTCGCATCGACTGCCGCCACAACCTTCGTGACCGTGCCGCTGCGGTTCTCAAGCTGGAGACCATTGACCGCGTTTGAGTAGTCCGGCAATTCGGAGACGCGCAGCGTGGTGTTGAGATGGGTGGTGAGGTCGGAGAGATTCATGGCTGCTAGGTATCTATGGCGTCAGAAGTCGAACCCCTCTTCACTCCCCACGCAGTTCCCGGCGCAAGTCGGTGATGCCTTCGCGGAGTTTGAAGAGGTCGGCGCGCCAGGTTTCACAGAGATCCCGATGCGCGGCGAACTCGTCCAGGGTGGTGAGCTCCTCAATCGCTGCGAGCGCTTCGTTCGCCCAATTCAGGCAGCGTTTGGTGATCGCCAGGGTGTAGCCGGTGTCGATATCGATATCGGTTTCATCATGCCGGGACCGGAGGGCGCCCGCCAGTTTGCCGCTGATCCGCATGACATTGGCCAGGAAGCGATCCAACGGATGTTCACGATCGTCCCCGCGAATCTCATCGAGACCCGCCACGCGTAATTGCTCCATGAGGCGCAGGACCAAATCGTGGCTAAACTCCTGTAGCGGATGCGGCGGCGCCTCCTCTTCTTCCAAATCGCCTTCAGCGTCCTTCCCTGATGCAGATTCGACCTCTTCGCAGGCCTGGTTCATCATCTCGATCCACTCCCGGCGGCGCTTCTTTTCCTCGCTGTCATTCTCGGAGGGTTCGACGCCCTCTTCCGCGTCGGCCATGTCTTCCAGCAGGTGATCCCAGCCCATGACAAAGGCGGTCTTTTCCTCCGCATCCTCGTCTTCGCCATACTTGTCCATGGCCTCCATGTTAGCATCGTTCAGGCGGTCGGAGGCCTTGAGCTGGTCCTCCCAGGCTTCTTCGGTGAAAGCGCCGTCCTCATCCGCGTCCGTGGGTTCTCTGCGTTGAATGATCGAGGCCATGAAATCACGCATGGCCTGCATGTTCGCCAGTTTCTGCGCCCCCTCCTCGT
>JAXMIV010000756.1:0-6373 GCA_034377045.1 Prosthecobacter sp.
CTCGATCCTGTCAGCGCAAGGTGCGCCGCCCCATCGACAAATGGCCGCGCATGCTCTCTCCCACCTCCCTCGCCAACATCCCAAACTTCACTGTCACCCCTTTTGCTTAACGGCATTAGCCTTAGATCATGGATCGATGGAGCATCGAAAAACGCTCGGAAGTCATGTCCCGGATTCGCTCGAAGGGGAACCGCCAAACCGAACTGAGGCTGATGGCGATGTTCAAAGGGGCGGGGATCACGGGGTGGCGGCGGCATTGGCCGTTGCTGGGGAAGCCGGATTTTGTGTTCCGGCGGGAGCGGGTGGTGGTGTTTGTGGATGGTTGCTTCTGGCATGGGTGTCCGGTGCATGGGCGGCGGCCGGGACAGAACCAGGTCTATTGGGATGCGAAGATGCTGCGGAATAAGAAACGCGACCGGGAGGTGACGCGGGAGTTGCGGAAGCGCGGCTGGCAGGTGCTCCGAGTTTGGGCGCATGAGCTGACTCGAAAGAATGAGAAGCGGTGTCTGGGGCGGATTTGGCGGGCGCTGGGCAGGGGGATGAGTGTAGAAGATTGAGGATGGAAGATGGAAGGGCGGGGAGGTACGAGGGGCTGGGCGTTTGCAGCCGGGGCGACGCTGGGGAGAGGGAGGCGGGCGGATCTGCGAGGGGACTTGTCGAGGCCGCGAATCTCACACGGTCTTGCACTTTTCCTCGCGAGGCATCTGAACAGCGTCTATTGTTAATAATATCGTTCCAGCATGACTCCGGGATTCAAAGATGAAAAGACGGCCCAGGCGGCGGCGCTGCTCCTGCAACTGCGCGGGGGCCGCATGAGCTACATGAAGCTCATCAAGCTGCTCTACCTGGCGGATCGCTGCGCCTTGCTCAAATGGGGCCGGCCCATCACCTTTGATGCCGTCGTCTCCATGAAAAACGGCCCCGTGCTGAGCCACACGCTCAACCTCATCAAACGCAAGCGCCCCTCCAAAGCCTGGCGCGATGCCGTGACGCCGCCCACAGGTTGGGATGTCGCCCTCAAGCCTGGCCACGACGCCGGCACCAGCCGCCTGTCCAAGGCCGAGGTCGATGTCCTCAAGACGGTCTTCAAGCGTTACGGACATCTGGAACGTTGGGAACTCGTCCGCCAACTGCACGAGCTTCCCGAGTGGCAGGACCCGGGCGACTCCGCTTTCCCCATCAGCCCCGAAGACATCCTGCGCGCCGAAGGCGTCGATGAAAAGGAAATCACCGCCATCTTGGAAGAGCTCGATTCCCTGGCGCATCGCGAGAACGTGTTTGCTATGGCGTGAGTTGGGCTGACCTAACATGAAGGACGGCAGCGCATTTTTTCTGCCGAAGGGAGGCGAGAAACTGCCGCATCTGCATACCGTGGTGATCGAGGCCAATGATCGCTCCGGCGAATGCATCATCGTCAACATCACCACCGTCCGCAAAGGCTCCGTCAAGACCCTCGTCCTCAACGCCGGCGATCACCCCTGGCTCACCCACGAGTCCTGCGTGCGCTACGATGACGCGATGGTGGTGACCCGGCAGCAGCTTGAGCGCGCTGAAAAAGCCGGGCTCCTCAAGTGGCATCACGTTCCTTTCCCAAAGCCGATTTTCAAAGCCATTCAAGATCATCTCATGAAGAGCCCGTACACGCCGCAGGATGTGAAGCTGAAGTATCTGGCGTGGACGAAGGGAACATGAGCGATCCCAGGGGACCCAACGCGCTTTCGCATGCCCAGTTCCACACTTCCAGCCCCCGTTTTAGTCTAACCATGAATTCATCATCACCAGATCCAGCGCGCGGCGTCCGCATCGCCGGGTTGGTCCTGTTTGGCCTGACGGCGGCGGTGCAGTTGTTCATCACCCTCTTTTATGTGTTTCTGTGGACGGGATGGCGTCTGGGCTTGAGCGGCCTGAGTCTCTTTTTTATCTTCGAATGGATCTACGTCATTGGCTCACTGATTTGTTTCAGCAAGCGTTCGCTGACGCCTCACTTGAAGCGGCTGGCCTTGTTGCTCCATGTCTGCGCCGCCCTCGCGTGGTGGTCCGGATGGGCTTTGACCGGGGGCTTTGTTCTTCTCCAAATCATGGCGCTGCCGGTGATGTGGCTTTGGCTGATCGATAGCTCCCGCGACAAGGATGAGGCGTGAGGGCTGGGTCCGTACAGTAGCCGTCACGCTCCGTCGTGACGTGCGGGAAGTGTCGTTGGGGGAGGGCGGGATCGAGGTGCGGGTATTTTTCCGGCTTGCGGAGGCGCTGGGCTCATCACGGCGGAGCGTGAGGGGTACTATCAAAACACCCAGCGGCGCGGGGGCGCGGCTGGGTGCTGGTGAGATGAGGGATGAGACTGAACCGCCCGAGGACGGTCGGACTATTCTCTTTTATTCAATCCCGAGATAATACAGCAGGTTCTCGTCGATGATGCCGGTGGGTTCGAGGCCGTTGTCGGCTTGGAAGTTGGCGATGGCGAGGCGGGACATGGGGCCGATGTCGCCATCAAGGGGGCCTTGGTAGTAGCCGCGTTCGTAGAGGGCGCGTTGGACGTCGTAGTCGAGGGAGCTGTAGGGCGAGTATGTGAGGCTGAGGTAGGTCTGCGGTATGTAGCTGCGGTGGCTGTAATAGGTGACGTAGGGGGATTCGTAGTAGTAGTTGAAGTTAGGCGGGCCGAAGTACCAGCCGAGGCCGCGGAAGCCGCTGCCGTAGTTCAGGCAGTAGTGCTGGCGGGGATAGTGACTGTAGGCGGTGCTGCGATCGACATGGGCGAAGCGGGAGGAGTCGGTGTAGCGGCGGTTGCGGTAGGCGGCGGCGGCATCGGTGCTGCTGGGCAGGGGGATGCCGTGGAAGTTGCCACTGGCGCGGCGGTCGAGCGGGTTGAGGGTGCCGGCGGCGGTGGCGCCGGGCAGGCGGGAGCCGCCACGGGTGCGGTCGGCGGTGCTGCTGCCGGGGATGGTGGGCAGGGGGCGGGTGAAGGAGGAACCCGGCAGGCGGGAGTCGCCACGATCACGATCACGGTCGACGGTGGGGATGGCGGGGCGGATGGTGGTGCTGGCGCCAGGGATCTGGGGCAGACGGGAGCTGCCGCTCATGCGGGGATCGCGGGAGCTTGAGCCGGAGCTTGAAGGGGGGCGCACGATGCTGCTGGGGACGGAGGGCAGGCGGCCGGAGCTGACTCTGGGGACGCTGCTGGTGCTGGGGACGTAGCTGGGCCGCGAGGGTGGTGTGAAGCTGGGGCGCGGGGTGGGTGCGGAGGGCCGGGAGACGCCGGCGGGGCGCGAGGGTGGGGTGAACGAGGGGCGCTGCACCGAGGGGGCGGAGGGCCGGGGGGTGTAGGAGGGGGCGATGCGGCTGGGCGCGGGGGCGGCACGCGGTGCAGGGGCGGCTCTCACGGGGGCAGGGGCGGCTCTTGCTGGAGCGGGGGCGGGTCTCGCGGCGGGTGCGCTTCGGCGTTCCGGGATGCGGCTGATGTCAGCCTGGGTGAGTTGGGGCAGGGCCAAGCTGCACGTCGCCAGCAGGGCGACCGTGCCGAAGGACCGAGCCGAGGGGAAGGAAATTCGTTTCATGGTAAGTCTGACGCCGGGGTCAGAGAGGTTATTCAAGGTTTGTTGGACGAGATGAGGAATGGCAGAGGAATGGGGGCAGGGGAATGAAGATTGAAGGTTGAGGACGGAAGATGGAGGGGCTTGGGGTTGTGGAGGCTATGGGTGTTATAGGACAGGGAGGGGTCGGGGCGGTACGTGAGTCAGGGGTGTTTGGGCTTTCGACCGCAAAGGGGCAGAGAAGCAAAGGGCGCAGAGGTTTTTTTGGGAAGGGGCAGGGGAATGGGGGCAGGGTGTGAGTCTAACCGCAGATGACGCGGATTTACGCAGATGGGATCAGATCCGAACCATTCGGTCTCTGCGTCATCTGGGGTTCTTACGGCCTAACAACGATTTGAGGATGGAGGATAGAAGGTGGGGAATTGAGAATTCCTTTGCCACCCATTCCTTTGCCCTATTTCTGGGAATGGGTCAGGGGGCTTGCGGGTCTGGGGTGTTTGGTTTTTTACCGCAGAGGAGCAGAGGACGCGGAGGTTATTGGGAAGGGGAATGGAAGAAGGATGAGTTTAACCGCAGATGGCGCAGATGAACGCAGATCAGACCTGATCAGATCCAATCCCATCCATTCAGTCTCTGCGCTATCCACGCCATCTGCGGTTCATCTGACGTTCGTGGGTTTTAGGGGCGAAGGCGGGGCTCATCGTTCAGTCATGAATTGAATGGTGCGGTACACTCCATGGGCGAGGAATACGAGACCGATGATCACGCAGAGAATGCGGGCTACTGGCCGGTGGCGCGGTGGTTCCTTGGGGGGGAGGTCTTCCCAGAACCAGCGCCAACCCTGGGCCGCTATGAGGAACCAGGCTGTACTGCTGAGGAACGTCCCGATCAGGGAGAGAATCGTCATCCATGCAGGGTTTGGTGTTTGGGCAAAGAATGGCATCATGGTTTGACGGGGTGGTCCGTGTTAGATCATCGGATCGATTTTCGCATGAAACGGCAGGGGAATGGGAGGAGAGGTTGAAGATGGAAGATGGAGGATAGAGAATTGAAAATTCCTTTGCCACTCATTCCTTTGCAATCTTTGTACCGCAGTGATTTTAGAGAGCAGGCAGAGGAATTCTATCCTCTATCCTCTATCCTCTATCTTCTACCGTCCATCTTCAATCTTCCATCCTCGGCGCTAGAAACAAGTGGGGCCGTCGTTCTCCAGGTGGCGCCATGTCCAGCACTATGAAATTTCTCCACACGCTCACTGTCATTGCTGTTGGGTTGGGCGCATTGGGTGCCGCGGCGCAGGAGCGCGAGGCGGCGGGCAAACGGCATTACGGACCGGAGTATGCGCAGCGGGTTTTTAAGGGCGCGGGGGGCGGTGAATTCAAATATGGCTGGCTGGCGCCGGCGCAGCCGAAGGCCGGGGAGAAGTATCCGCTCGTCATTTGCCTGCACGGCTCTGGCGGCAATGTGCGTGCGAGTGCGGTGCTGGCGCGTCCGGACATGCGGGAGAAGTATCCGAGCTTCATTGTCGTGGGTGAGTGTGAGCGGCCGTTTGTCTGGGCGTTTACCGATGTGTTGGGGCGTCGAAAAATGCCTGCCAACCCGCCGGAGAAATTGCCCGTGGTCATCGAGGCGGTGCGCGAGCTGCTGAAGACCGAGGCGATAGATCCGAACCGCGTTTACATCATCGGGCAATCGCTGGGCGGGGCAGGGAGTTGGGGCGCCACGGCGCGTTATCCGGAGCTGTTTGCGGGGGCGGTGCCGATCTGTGGTTTTTGGAAGGTGGAGGACGCGCCGAAGATGGCGACCGTGCCGGTCTGGGCGTTTCACGGCGCGGATGATCCGACCGTGCCGGTCAAGTTTTCGCGCGACCTAACCGCAGGCGTGACCAAGGCTGGCGGCATGGCGAAGTACACGGAGTATCACGGAGTCGGCCATGATAGCTGGACGAAGGCCTGCGACGAACCGGGACTGTGGGAGTGGCTGTTCGCGCAGAAGAAATCCCTGGAAAAATAATGCCGCACCGAATCATGAAACGCCTCCTGCTACTGCTTTCCCTGTTCACTTCCGCCGCGCTCACCGCCGCCGCGGACTCACCCCGGCCTAACGTTCTGTTCATCCTGGCGGACGATCTGGGCTGGGGCGACTTGAGTTGCTACGGCAATACCGTACACAAGACCCCGAACCTGGACAAACTCGCGGCGGGCGGGACGCAGTTCACGCAGTTTTATGTGAACGGCTCCGTGTGTTCGCCCAGCCGGTGTGCGTTTTTTACGGGCCAGTATCCCGCGCGGCATCGGATTCACGGCCATTACGCGACGAAGCAACAAAACGATGCCCGCGGCATGAGCCACTGGCTGGAGCCGAAGGCGCCCAACGTGGCGCGGATATTTCATGCGTCCGGTTATGCAACGGCGCATATTGGCAAGTGGCACCTGGGCAATGATGCCCAAGGGCCGGCGATCAGCGAGTATGGCTTCGATTTTGTGGGGTCCGGTGAAGGCGGCGCGGACGTGAAGAAGGATGACCCCTACTACCGCGCGCATTCCACGGCGCTGTTTGTCGATGAAGCGCTGAAGTTCATCGGCGAACACCAGGCCTGGCCCTTTTATCTCCAGCTCTGTACGCTGGTGCCGCATGCCACGCTCAATCCGACGCCGGAGCAATTGCAACCCTTTGAAAGGCTCAGCGCCGTGAACCAGCCGCACAAGAGCGCCCAGGCGATCTTCAGCGCCTCCGTCAACGACCTTGATCAGCAGGTGGGCCGCCTGCTGGAAGGCCTGAAGACGATGGGGATCGAGGAGAACACCATTGTCATCTTCAGCAGCGACAATGGGCCGGAGGAAATC
>JAXMIV010000757.1:0-4753 GCA_034377045.1 Prosthecobacter sp.
ACGCCGCCATGCACGAAGGTATCCCCGGTATAGGTATTGTCGCCAGAGAGCCGGGTAGTGCCGATGCCCGCTTGCACGAAGCTCGTCACCGAAGTGAAGGTATAGGTTTGATTGATCTGGGAAGAAAGGGCCGCATTATTGAGCACAAGCTTGGCGAAAGTCGGCACGGCACTCACAATCACGGTTCCAGGGGGAATTCCCGGACCCGTGACGACCATCCCAGGAACCAGCCGACTAAATGTCCCCACGGTTTCAGGAGGGAAAATGAGGTCTCGCTTACCCAACTCGATGTTCCCTCCATATGGGGGCGCTAAGGTCACCTGATCATCGATGATATTGGCGCCCACGTGGAAGGCTGCGGTGGCGTTATAATTGTGCAGGATGATGTCTCGTCCTCCTTCCGTGGACATCGCACCGCCGGTCAGATTACCTGGGCCGATGATCTGCTTTTGCACGTTACGAACATTGCCACCCACCAGAATCGCGCCCGAATTCAAGCGCAGGGTGGCGCCGCTGGCAATCGTGAGAATAGCATCCGCCTCGGTGAAATAGCGCAATGTATTGACTCCCCTATCCTGAGAGAGGGTGCCAGCAATCGTGCGCGGCAACCCTGTCGTTGGATCTATTCCGCCTTCTGAGATATCATCACTATCACCCCAAACGGCAGGGGGACGGCCGATGTCGTAAATGTCGTTGCCATCCACACCGACTACGGGGCCCGGGCCCGTCCCTATCAGCACGGTGGCAAAGTCATTGATCAACGTGGACGTATTGTCGCGGTAAACAGCCCATGGCAGTACTCTTTGCCGATCAACCACGGGGAGATTGAGCAGCACTGAGGCGGCGCCGGCACCGCGCATCGGATCCTCAATAAAACGCATGGTGGCGCCTGAACTGCGGATCACTGGGGCGACTTCTTCGCCACCCATCAGCGTCAGGGCGGTGCTTCGGATTTGCGCCGCGAGATTGAGAAGATTGTTGGGATCATAGCCTTTGACGCTGACCACGCGGATCTCGCTGGCGCCTTCTTCGAGATAAAAGGGACCGCCGTAGGTCTGCGCCACGTTTCCTTCCGGTGTGCCACGCAACTCAAGGGTGCCGCCGGCCATGCGCAGGGACATCAAGCCACTGGTGCCGAAGTTCGAAGCGGTAAAGGTCGCCGGCGCCGGGTTGGTGTCGACGATTTGAACACGCAAGGTGCCCTCATCGACACGCAGGTCGCTCAAGCCCGCATTACCCTTAACGATCAGCGTGCCGGAGCCTGATTTCTCCAACCGATCCACTCCGGAGACGGCGCCGCTGAAAGTGGCTTCCGTACGTTCGTGGCCGATGTTCAGCACCGCGAATTCGGTGAGCGTCAAGCCGCGGTTGGTGCTGCTGTCCTCACCGACGTATTGGAGGGTGCCGCCATTGAAGACGAGGTTGCCGACGGCATTATTTGAAATCCCGAGGCTGCCCGCGACACCACCATCGGTTAGGCTCTGCGCCCGCAAAATCCCGTCTCCAATGAACGTGACATTGGAGTAGGTATTCGCTCCAGCCAGAACTGTCGTGCCAGGCCCGAGTTTTTCAATGCCGATGGATGGCGTGAAGGTCAATGCCGACACGATGCCGGTGAAGAAGTGGTCGATGTTGATCGTGATGTCCGCGTCATTGACGATGACCGCGACAAGGGCTCCCGCGGGAATGCCTGGGCCGGAAATTGGCATGCCGACATAGAGATCAGAAGTGGACAGTTGTTCGGGAGCACCGGTCAGTGGATTGGCCGGAATCGTAATGCCATAAATCCGCCGCCGATCACTCAGGTGGCTAATGGTTCCCAGGCGTTGGGGGACGGCGACAGGGCCGCCCGTGAAGGTGAGAAGATTGCGTTCGCCAGAAACCTGGGTGGTATCGCGATCCAGTTTGATGGTGTGCAAGTCAACAATCTCGACAATCACCGACGGAACAGCGATTCCGGTGCCGGAAACGGTCATGCCCGGAGCCAAGTCAGCGGTGCTCGACAAGCTGTTGATCAAGCGGCGGGTCACGTTGACGTTAGCTTCGATAATGTTGCTGGACAATCTGCCGGTGCGGGCAAACGGCAGGCGGTCAACAATCGGAGCGCTGATCACCAAGTCACCCTGAGTGTTGAACTGATGCAGCAGAAAGTTTTGCAGGTTGCCCTGGTTCTGAGTGGTGAGTTGTCCCACGCCGGCGATGGCAGAGTCATTGGCGCCGATCGTGGGTGAAATCAAAATGCCGCCGGTTTGAACGGTGTTGATTCCGCCCAAAAGATTCACCGTGGCCGCGCCCGAGTTGGCGAAGCGGAGAGTGTAGGTGATGCTGTTGGGAACCCGGCTGAAGGAACTGGAGATGTTCGTATTGACGTTCACCCCCCAGCTATTGTTGCTATAAATGCCGTTGGGCACCACGAACCCGTCATTGGCGGCGGTGCCGGTGAGCGCATTTTTGGCCCAATCCAATTCTTTGCTGCCACTGTCTTCAGCCCCGCCCGCAAGGAAGGTCGGAGGATAGCTGGTAGTGTCGGCAACGGCGTCATCAGCCGTTGGAAACTTTGATACCGTCAATATCTGTTGAACTTGGGAATCCGTGCTGACGAACTCCACAATCGCGTCGGTGCTATTGTACTCTTCGGTCGTGGTGATTTTGTAATGATAAGGATCCGCTAGCGTGCCGGAACCGGTCAGCGTTGCGGAAATAGGTCCGGTTCCTCCTGCATAGGCAATCTCCACCTCGATCTTGCCATTGCCGGTTGAGCCTGGATAATTATCTGCGTGCGCGGCAAAGGTCAGTGTGGTGGTACTGACACGCCGGTTGGGCGCGACAGTCGTCAACGACTGTGTGCCGGTACCGGCATTGAAGATATCGATGGCCATGCCATTCAAGGTTGCGGACAATCTGAAGGTCGAGGTGGCGGCGGCGACAACGTAGTACGGGGTGCCGGGGCTCAAGCCGCCGGGCAGAGCGCCGCCGACGTTGGATAGGTTCACCACATTGCCATTGGCCAGCTTGTGCTGAGTCGAAGTGAACGTATCGGTATTCGGGTCGACCGTGAAGTTGACGTCGATGCTGCCGGGGATCATCCAATAGGCTTGGACATTGGCATCGCGAATGAGCGCCCACGCGCCGAGAATGTTGTTGGTATTCGCGTTATCCACCTTGGCGATGCGCGCGAGGTCAAAGTACAGGGAGGAACCCACGGCACGTGCGATGGTATTGAGCCGAATGATGCTGCTGCCATCGTCACGGTAGATCTGGTTATTGCCCGCCTGGAGGCTAAGGTTGTTGACGATTTCTTCGTGGGAGCCGCCAGTCAAACGGAGCACGCCCCCGCGGCGGCTGCCGCCCATTTGGAGGGTGGCATTGTCGACCAGGTGGGAAAAGTTATTGTCGCTGTAATCCAGTTCCAGGGTGCCCGCCTGCAGGATGTAGGAGCGGCGGAAACTGTCCGACACCAGGGTCGTCGCAGGCACCAGTGCCTCTCCCCGCAGGACCATGGTGCCTTCGCCCAACTGAATGAAGGCGCGATTGCCGAGCAGATTGCCATTCAAGATCAGTTTGCCATTTTCATTGATCGTGACGTTGCCGTTGACATTCATCTGGAAATCGCCGGCCCACGAGGAGGTGGTGCGGGCTGGGACCAGGATCTGGCCGCCTTCAAAATACATGGTCTCAGGCGTGAGGTAGTCCACATTCCTGAGGTCCAGGCGTCCGCCCAAGAGATTGACGCCGAAGGAGTCGTTGGTGCGCGGTGGGGGCACTATGGAGTAATAGAAGTTGCTGCCATCGGTTGTGAAGTCGACGATGTTGCCAACCGCACCGGCTACCGTTGTGATCTGAAAATCGAATGGATCGGGGACGGAACCATCGCCACTCGCGTTGATGACGTAGTAGGTGGTGGCGGCATTGACGCCTGTCGGCAACGCGCCGCCGGCGTTGGCGCCGAAGGCAATGGATACACCATTGCCCAACCGGCCAGTGAAGCTGTCCGTGGTCTGGTTCGCGGCCGTGGTGTTGGCTAGAGCGGGGGTCAGGTAGTAGTAGAAGTCATTGCCGTTGGAGGTCAAATTCACGATTTCTTCTGTCACACCGGCGTTCGTGGTGATTTGGAAACTGGTGTCATTCGCGTTGATGACATAGTAAGTGATGATGGAGCTAACACCCGTCGGCAGGACACCGTTCGTGAGCACGTTGCCCGCGGCTCCGCCGAGGAACGAGCGAACATTGAAAGCAACCGGCGTGTTGTTGACCAGCGCGCCCGTGAAGCGCTCCGTAGCCTGGTCCGCTGTTGTTGAGGCGATGGACTTGATGTTGGCTACGTACTGCACATTGACGCCGGTAGTCGCGAAGGCAACGGCGGGGCCGCCCAGTGTGGTCGCCACCTTGAAGGTCGTGCCATTCGACTCCACTACATAGTAGGTCACGTTCGCCACGATACCGTCCGGCACTGAACTGGGGCTGCCGACACTCACATTCGGCGCCGCATTCACAAAGCTTGTGAAACTGACTTTCACACCGTTTGGAAGATTGCCCGTAAAGGTGCCTGCGGCCGGGTTAGCTGTGGTGGGTGTGGCGGCGGTACCTAACACGTTGTTGTTCATGACGGCCAAGACCCCCTCCTGGACCGTCGTCAAGCCCGTGTAGCTTGCATCCTTGCCCAAGGTCCAGGTTCCCGGACCAATTTTGAGCAGGGCCGTCGCACCGGTGGGGGAATCACCCAATTGGATGTTGAATTCGTTGTCGCCGGCGT
>JAXMIV010000758.1:0-5267 GCA_034377045.1 Prosthecobacter sp.
GTGCGTGCGGCGCATCAATGTGACGAGACCTTGGTCACCGTCAGCGGCGGCGTCAGTTGCAACCGCGGCCTGCGCGACAAGCTCACCACCCGCTGTGCCGCCGAAGGCCTAACGTTGCTTCTCGCAGAACCCGATCTCTGCACCGACAACGCCGGCATGATCGCGTTTACCGCCGCGCAGAAATTTCGGTTGGGGCAGACCTCGCCGCTTGAGGCGGATGTGGATCCGAATATGCCGCTCGTGGCGTGAGGCTTGCCAGGTCGTCGGCCCCGCATCACATTGTGGTAATGAAACGGAAAGCCCAGGAATTTCATGTCCTCGTGGAACGTGACGAAGACGGCTGGCTCATTGCCAGTGTGCCGCAATTGCCCGGCTGTTACACCCAAGCGAAGAGCTACGACACCTTGATGAAGAGAACTCGTGAGGCCATCAAAGTGTGGCTCGATGCAAATGGTGAGGCGCTTGAAAAGTCGGAATTTATCGGAGTTCAGCGAGTGATGGTTTAATCCTTTGCCATGTCCCAACCAGCCGCATGAATAAGCCATACATCGAGTTTCACCTTCGGGAAGCTCAAGAGGCGCTCAACAATATTCTGGAGTCCCTGCGTGGCGACCCAGATTACGATTACGGTCCCTACTGGGTGGATATGCAGCACCTTTACCGCCACATCAATACGGCATGGAACGCGCGGGATGCGGCGGATGAACAAGCAGCCACCCTTTCCCAAGAAGACTTTGACCGCTGGGGTCAATACCCTGCGGATTTGGATATTCTCTAGCGACCTCCCTCGGATTCACCTTTGCGTCTTTGCGCCTTTGCGTGACAATCAGATCACATGACCCGCAAGACTCCTGAACAACTCCGCTCCTGGCGCTGGTATGGCCGGGATGAACTGCGCTCTTTTGGCCACCGGTCACGGGCGAAGCAGGCGGGGTGGGGGACGGAGGACACGGTGGGCAAGCCGGTGATTGGCATCCTCAACACATGGTCGGAACAAAACTCCTGCCACATGCACTTGAAGCTTACCGCCGACGCGGTGCGGCGCGGCATCTTGCAAGCGGGCGGGCATCCGATGGAAATTCCGGTGCTGTCGGCGGGTGAGATGCTGACGAAGCCGACGGCGATGTTTCATCGCAATCTCCTGGCGATGGAAACGGAGGAGGTGCTGCGCGGCAACCCCCTCGACGGCGCGGTGCTGTTGGGTGGCTGCGACAAATCCACGCCGGGGCTGCTGATGGGCGCCTTCAGCATGGACATCCCCGTCATCTACATGCCCTGCGGTCCGATGATTCGCGGCAACTGGCGCGGCGAGACGCTGGGCAGCGGCAGTGATGTGTGGAAGTACTGGGACGAGAAGCGCGCGGGCAACCTCACCTGGGAACAATGGTGCGAGATCGAAGACGGCATCGCCCGCAGCCCCGGTCATTGCATGACGATGGGCACGGCATCGACCCTGACAGCGCTGGCGGAAACTCTGGGACTCGTGATTCCGGGCGCATCCTCCATTCCGGCGGTGGATAGCGCGCATGCGCGCATCGCCGCCACGGCAGGCCGGCAGATCGTGGAGAACATTTGGTTAGACCGCAAACCTTCCACCATTGTAAGCGAGCGCTCGTTTGAAAATGCCATCGCGGTGGACATGGCGCTTGGCGGCAGCACCAACGCGATCGTGCATCTGGTGGCGATGGCTGGCCGTCTCGGCATCAAGCTGCCTTTGGAGAAGTTCGATGAGATCAGCCGGCGTGTGCCCTTGCTCGCCAACATGCGGCCGGCGGGGCAGTACCTGATGGATGACTTTTTCACCGCCGGCGGTCTCCGCGCCCTGCTCAACGGCATGCGCGAACTGCTGCACATGGATCTGCCCACGGTCACCGGACAGACGCTGGGCGAAAACGTCGCGGGCTGCGAAATCTACAATCCCGATGTCATCCGCACACCGGCGAATCCGATCCAACCGGATGGTGGCACGGCGATTCTGCGCGGCAATCTGTGCCCGGACGGCGCCGTCATCAAACACGCGGCGGCGACCCCCGAACTTTGCCAGCACACGGGCCCCGCGCTGGTCTTCGACAGCTATCCCGACCTCAAGGCCAAGATCGATGATCCCGATCTGCCAGTCACCAAGGACACGGTGCTGATCCTGCGCAACGCCGGCCCCGTGGGGGCGCCCGGCATGCCGGAATGGGGGCAGCTTCCGATTCCGAAAAAGCTGCTGCTGCAAGGGATTCGCGATCTGGTGCGCCTCTCCGATTGCCGGATGAGCGGCACCAGCTACGGCGCCTGCGCCTTGCACATCGCCCCCGAGGCGGCCGTCGGCGGACCCTTAGCGCTGGTGCAAAACGGTGACTTGATCGAACTCGATGTCGCCGGCCGCCGTCTCCACCTGCATGTCAGCGATGAAGAACTGGCCAAGCGCAAAGCCGCCTGGAAACCCGCCCCACCGCGTTACCACCGCGGCTACGCCAAACTCTTCGTCGACCACGTCACCCAAGCCAACGAAGGCGCGGATTTCGACTTTCTCCAGCATGGACCGGCGGTGCCTGAGCCGGAGATTTTTTGATGATCACCCAATCCGCCCCTTGCGCAGGATGTGCACGCCCAGCATGCCGAACGTAATGGTTAGCGGCACGGCGAGGAAGTGCATCCAGACGATGAGGGAGTTGGCGTAGTTGAGGCCGGTGAAGTTCGCGACCGCCCACTGCACGACGATCCACGCAATCACCAGGCCAATGCCGGCCAGGAGACTGGTGAGAATGAAGAAAAGGCTGCCTTCATCCATCTCAATGAGCCGGCGGGTGATCCCGCGCGGGACTTCGCTCTTTTGCAAAAACATCGCCGCAGCCAGCATGTAGATCTGCGTACCGGTCAGGGCACACAGCATGAGCAGTACCTGGCTGTGAACATCGAAGATATTCAGGCCGCCGAGCTTGATCGGGCCCGTGGCGGCCGCAATGCCTTGCAGCACGGTGGCCGCACAAATCAGCACCAGGCCGATCAGTTCGAACAAGCGCGGCCGCTCGGAGAGAATAAAGAGCAGATGCCGCATGCCGTCCCGCCAGGTGCGGAGGTGCGGGACGCGATCCACGGGCGCCGGCCGCAGGCCTGAAGCGATCTCGACGGTGCTCGCGCGTTTTTTGAGCGCTTTGATCAGCAGTTCGGAAGCGAACTCCATGCCGCTGGCGCGGATCTGCCAAGTGTCATACGCCGTTTTTTTCAGGCAGCGGAAGCCCGAGTTGCAGTCGCTCAGCTTACCGTGAAACAGCAGATTGATGAGAGTCGTCAGCACGGGAGTGCCAAGGTGCCGATGCAAGGTGGGCATGGCGCCAGGCTCAATGGTTCCCATCATCCGTGAGGCGATCCCCATGTCCGCATCCGCGCGGGAGGTTGTTTGGTAGAGCTGCAGGGCGTGCTCGTAGCAGTAGGTGCCGTCGGCATCCGCAAACATCACATACTTGCCGGCGGCCGCGTCGATCCCGCCGCGCAGGGCCGCTCCATAACCGCGCTGCGGCACCGGCACCACCCGCGCGCCATGCTCCACCGCGATGTCGCGGGAGTTGTCCGTGCTGCCGTTGTCCGCCACCACGATCTCAAATTTTAAGGCTGGATCCCCCTCCAAGGATTGCCGTACGGCATCGATGCAACGCGCAAGAGTGCGGTGCTCATTGAGGCAGGGAAACACGAAAGTCAGATCCATCGGAGCGGACAAGTGGCAAGTTGTGCCTACTATGCCAGTGAATTTGTCCCGGATTTGGCCTTCCCCAGGGGATTAGGCGGCTCTTTCGCCCTGAGCGCCCCTATCTGCAAAGTTGACCCCGGCGCGGGGCCGCGCTAGGACAGCGGGACCATGAGTGCCAAACCTCTCGAAGGAAAAGTCGGACTTGTTTTCGGAGTCGCCAACAAACGCAGCATCGCCTGGGCCATCGCGCAGGCGTGGGCGGAAGCCGGCGCCAAGCTTATTTTCAATTACCAAGGCGAGCGCCTGAAGGAAAATGTCGAGGATCTCGTCGGCACCTTCGGCCCCGACACCGCCCTTTATCCCTGTGATGTCACCAAGGACGAAGAAGTGGATGCGATGTTTGAAAAGATCGCCGCCAGCACACCGAAGGTGGACCTCCTGCTGCACAGCATCGCCTTCGCGCCGAAAGAGGCCCTGGAGGGCGATTTCGTCAACACCACTCGCGACGCCTACCTCATCGCCCACAACATCAGCGCCTACTCCCTGGTGCATCTGGCCCGCAAAGCCGCGCCGCTGATGACCGACGGCGGCAGCATCGTCGCCATGAGCTACTACGGCGCCGAGAAGGTGGTGCCGCATTACAACGTCATGGGTGTGGCCAAAGCCAGCCTCGAAGCCAGCACCCGCTATCTGGCCTATGATCTCGGCAAGAAAAAGATCCGCGTGAACTGCATCAGCGCCGGTCCGGTCAATACGCTCGCCGCCCGCGGCATCTCCGGTTTCGGTCAGATGCTGAAGCACTATGACGAGCACGCGCCCCTGGGCCGCAGTTGCGAACCGAAGGAACTCGGCGCCACCGGCGTCTTCCTCGCCAGCGACGGCGCCGCCTCCATCACCGGCCAAGTGATCTATGTCGACGGCGGGTACCAGATCATGGGGATGTAAAGGCGTCCGGGTTTTCAACCCGGCAGGGTTTCAAACCCTGCCTCCTTTGGCCACTTCACAGCGATTCCCATTCCTCCAAAGGCACCCGCCTGCTCAGGATACTCTCAACCTGACGAAGCAGCATCTTCACCTGTGGGACCGAGAACTCCAGGTTCGACGGGATCGTCTGGCGATGCTGCCCATAGATCAGGAAATCGTGACGAGAGCCACGCATTGGCCCCGTGAATCCAAGCGCGTGCAATCGGCGAATGAATTCCCGCCGCTTAAGTGGACGCCACGCTGGCATGGCGGGGTTTGTTCAGATTGATTCCTGCTAACACAGGCAATTTGTGTCCCAGCCGCAGCCCAACGAGAATCCAATCCTCCAGGCAGGAACGCAGCTCTGATTCACACTCCCGAAGCGTTTGCCCAAAAGCGGCCACGCCTTTCAGCTTGGGAATTTCTCCAGCGAAGGAGCCGTCTTCCAGCTTGTCGTAGCGCGCCTGTTCCAGGGCGGCTTCCAGGTACGAGGTCAGAGGGAACATGCTAACAATGTTAGCAAAGTTATCACGGTTTGCCAGCATTGTTACGTCCCTTCCCGGCTAGGCCGTCTCCTCCCCTTCCTCCCGCACCGTAACCGCCGGCGGTTCCGCCGCCATGGCTGGCA
>JAXMIV010000759.1:0-8246 GCA_034377045.1 Prosthecobacter sp.
AGAGCAACGCCAGCGTTTCGGCCCCGCCCGCAAGACCGGCGCTCGCCTCATGGCGGGTTTGGCCAAAGACGAAAAACTCTATGCGCTGCGAGACTTGAAAGCGCGAGCCGTGGTCTGACCCAGGGCCGATCTGGAAGAAGCAACACGCTCGGGCCGCCAGTCTGCCAGCCATCTCTTTCAAAAAGAGATGGCTCAGGCGCCGGAAAGAGCTAGTCATGATTCACAGGCAGGATGCCTGTGTGACTTGACACAGGCGGGGACGCCTGTGGTACTCCCCGAACCGCGCCCTTCAAAGGCGCATGATGCACCTCGTTTCTCATCCAGCTTTGCCCCGGCGTTGCCGCTGCGCGGCCCTGCTCATGGCAGCCGGGCTTCTCTCCCAGTGTTCCCTGCTTCCCGGCGTCACTGAATTCAAAAACCTCTCAGCCAAAGACGCCCGCAAGTACGGCTTCATCGACTACTGGCCTTTCCCGGATGATGGCATCCAGCTCAAGCTCGCCATCAAGGACAACATTGATGTCAAAGGCACGGTCACCACCGCCGGCTGCAAGTACTTCGAGAAGAACCACCGGCCCGCCGCCAAGGACGCCGCCTGCCTCGCCATCGCCCGCGAGCGCCACGTCCCCATCATTGGCAAAACGGTGCTCAGCGAGTTTGCCATCGCCCCTTCTGGTTCGAACGATGCGTACGCCACTCCCAAAAGCCCGCTCAGCCGCCTGTGGTCCCGCATTCCGGGAGGCTCCTCGAGTGGTTCAGCGGTGGCGGTTTCGCGAGGTGTTGCCGATGTGGCGCTGGGCACGGATACCGCTGGATCCGTGCGCGTCCCCGCTGCCTGCTGCGGCGTCGTGGGCCTGAAAACCACCTTCGGCCTTGTGTCCATTGACGGCGTCTATCCCCTTGAGCCCCACCATCTTGACACCGTCGGTCCGCTTGCCAAAAACATCACCTATGCGGTCAAGGGTATGGACCTCCTCCAGCGTGGCTTTGAGGCCCGGTACCAGCAGGTGGTCAAGGCGCATCCTGACGCCAAAGGCATCCGCATTGGCCGGTTATATCTTGAGGGCACCCATAAGTCGGTGGACCGCGCGGTGGATGCAGCCCTGGCGGCAGCCGGTTTTCAGGTCGTGGCGCTCAATCCCGCCTTTGTCGCGCAATGGAACCAGGCCAAGAAAGACGGCAACACCATCGCCGCTGCCGCTTCATGGATGACCAATGGCCAGCACCTGAACCGCAGTGATGTCTCCACTCGTTCCAAAGGCATCATCCTGCTGGGTTATGTAAACTACCCGAAGAACTACGAGGCCGCGCTGAAGCGCAAAGCCGTCTGGCAGCGGGCTCTCGGCGAGGTGTTTGGGCAAGTGGATCTCATCGCCCTGCCCACTCTTCAAAACATCCCCCCAGCCATCCCCTTCCTCGGCAAAACCGTCGGCCTGGAGGCCCGCATCCTGGATCTTCAAAACACCGTGCCCGTCAACTTCGCCGGCAATCCCGCGCTCGCCTTGCCCATTCCCATCGAGGATCGTGAAGTCGCGCTGACCAGCCTCCAGTTGATCGGCCCCCATTACAGCGAGGCGGATCTCCTCAACGCCGGCCGCCTCATCGAGGCCGGCAGCAATCCCATCGTCTCCGTCGAAGACATCAAACCGGGAGAAACCAAGCCCGGCGGCTTCCAGCTTTCCGACGTGTTGAACACCCCGATGCGGGTGGTCCGCGCCGCCCGCAAGGTGATCTTGCTGGATTGATGTCATGCCCCGCCCGAACCTCTGCTCCAGTAACACTCAATGTTAGACCCAATTCCGGCTCATTCGCCCTCGCGGGCGGCTCCCCCCGCCTCCTTCATTTCCTTCCCCACCCGCCCGCTGTAAAGATCAATCGTCCGATGTGCGATGATGTCGATGATGATCGGTTGCAGCGTCCGCGCGGCGACATTTGAAACCGCGACTCCGGCCCAGACGATGGGCGACTTGAACTTGAGTGTTTGCCAGACTGGCAACAGCCGCTTGTACCATTTGCCGACGCTCTGCATCGTTTCGTGCGTGGCGATCTTGTGCGTCATTTCCCAGGTCTTCAAGGCCGTGCTGGCGCTGACATCCACCAGCCTGCCGATCGAACGCGTTTGCAGAAAGTCCGCCACGTCCATGGCCGCCAGATGCACCGCGCGGGAAAACTGGCTGAGCCCCGGCGCCAGCAACGGCTCCGGATGCATTGGATGATAAGTGGCCGCGATCTCGCGCACCAGGCGCGGCACTTCATCCACCAGCGGCGGCAGCCATTCCGGGTTCAGGCGCTTCTGCCAACGCAGCCGGTTCTTGCAATTCTCCACCGCCTTGAGGGCTTCCAGATCACGCGGCCCATGTACCACCTCCGCATAACTGGTGACCGCATGGCGCGCCGCGCGCACATCCGCCAGGAATCGCACCGCGACCCATAACAGCCATGTCGCCAGCCCACACAGGACCCCGGCGGCAAAGGTGAGGAGGTAACTCATGCGGCATCAACGATTCGAGTGCGGCAAAGTCGCACGCGCCGGACCGTTCGCAATCGTTCATCCCAATTCCGGAGTGACGACAAAAACGGACCTGTGCGAGCGGGCAAGCACAGCCTGCAGAGTCGAACCGACAAGCGCCACATGCGCACGGGAATGCCCCTTGGTTCCCATGCAGATGACATCGGCGCCGTAGTGGTCCGCAGCTTCACAGATCGCAACGCCAATGTCGTGATGGACCCGTACCTCTGACGAAGTGGTAATGCCAGAGGTGGCAAGTTGCCGCGGCGTCATTGCCTGCAATTGCGCCTCCGCATCCTCCCTGGTTTTCGCCGTCGCCAGCTTCGGATCAACATACGCCTCCGCGGCGATGGCCAAATCAAAGCCTGCCGAAGGCCAGTAGCAAACGTGCAGCAATCGTACCTCTCCGCCAGGCGCCACCAGGCTGTAGGCGTGGCGCAACGCAGCGTTGCCACAGTCAGAAAAATCAGTGGCTGCCAGAACACGATGAATCACCGGCACGTGAAACTCCGGAGTGTACGTAGCGCGCGGCACGCACAGCACGTTAGTTTCAGCATGAACAATGACCGCCTGCGAGAACGAGTCCTTCAGCAGCCGGTGCCAGCCTGAATGTTGATGCGATCCGACCACGATCAAGCCGGTCGATTTCTCACCCGCCAGTTGCAGCAGCTCGTCAGCGGGGTGCCTTGCAGCGCCACGGACATGGATCTGCATCGGCACATCGCCAAGCACCGCATGCAAACGTTCCCAGACATCGCGCTGGAAGTCGAGCTTGGCGTCCACCGTCTCTGATTGGCCTAACGAAGGGCTGATGTACGCGGCTGCTACATCGACATTGCCGAGCGCACGCAGATCGTTAATGGCGGCGATGGCGGCATCTGCCGATACCGTGAAGTCCACGCCGCAGAGTACGTTCAGTGTCCCTTCCTCACGCAGCCACGCCAGCAACGGCCGCGCATCACGCACGATCAGCGTCGGCACCGGGACACTCTCAGCAGCCTGCTCCGGCACGGTACGCAAAAGCTCCGGCCTCGCCTGCCCCACCGGACCGACCACCAGCATCGCTGTCGCTTTCTCCATGGCCGAAGAGGCTACCTCCAGTCCCGCGTTCCCTCGATGAAACTCCGTGGTGACTTCGATGCCCGTTGCCCGCAATCGCTCAGCCTCGCTGGCAAGTTGCTCATGGGCGAGTGCGTCATCCGGCTCGGCAACCGGCAATTCACCCATGACAATCCAGTCCTCACCGCAATGCATGAGACACAAGGGCAGCCCCAGCCTCTTGGCGAGGGCCGCCGCCACATCGGCGGCATCCCTGGCGGGCTTCAAAAAATCGGTGGCGCAGAGGATTTGCATGGCGGTCGTGGTTTATTTTGCGAATCAGTCCCCTCCCATGTGCCCGCTGAACCATTCCGCGCTGATCCGCGCCACCTGTTCCAGCTTGCCCGGCTCTTCAAAAAGATGCGTGGCGCCGGGCACGATGCGTAACTCCTTCTCACAACTCAGTTTCGCATAAGCTTCCTGATTCAAAGAGATCACCACATCATCGCAGCCACCGACGAGCAGAAGCGTGGGACTCTTCACCCGAGGCAGCGCGGCGCCAGCGAGATCCGGACGCCCGCCACGCGAGACCACGGCGGCGATGCGATCACCGAGTTCCGCCGCCGCCATGAGCGCTGCGCCACCGCCCGTGCTGGCACCGAAATAGCCCACTTTCAGCTCTCGTGTTTCCGGTTGTTTCTCCAGCCAGTGTGTGGCCCCAATCAGCCGTTTCGCGAGCAATTCGATGTCGAAACGCAACACTCCGGTGACATCATCTTCGCGCTCCTCCTTTCGTGTCAGCAGGTCAAACAGCAGCGTGCCCATGCCTGCTTCGCGAATCACGCGTGCCACGAACTGATTGCGCGGGCTGTGACGGCTGCTGCCGCTGCCATGGGCAAAAACCACCACGCCAGCCGCTTCGGCAGGCAGATCCAGAGCTCCTTCGAGTTCCACATCATCGGTGGCGATGGTCACTGACAAATGCAGCGCCTGCCTGGCGATGGTGGGAGCGTTTTTCATACGTGCGGGCTCCGGGCTCCTTGGATTGCAAATGACAGTTCCTAGCTGCGCGCGTGACTGACGACTCCGGCCTGCTCCAGACACTTTTCTACCTCTTGGGTGTAGCGTGTCCACGGCACCGCGCGCAGCCTTGCCGCGGGGATCGCATTGCCGCTCTCCTCGCAAATCCCATAGCTGCCCGCCAAAATTCGGCGAATGGCGGCATCCACCTCATAAAGCGCATCCTGCTCATGCGAGAGAATGCTCAGCGCCGTATCGTGATCGACCTCATCCTCCCCTCCGTCGTCCATATCCACCCGGTTCGATTCCGCAGCCTTGGCCAATTCAGCAATCTGAGCGCCACGATTTTCCAACAAACGATCACGCAGGGTTTGCAGCCAATGGTAGTGCCAGGACCAGTGCGCCGGAACGCGCGAGGACGTGGGATCTGGATTTGACGTTTTCATAGATTTGCTCCATGCCCGCTGCCAGTGACGCACCTGCGCACATGTCCAGGCTCTCTAGTTGCAGGATTCGTGCGAATCTCCGCCTTTGGATGTATCGGGGCGTCTAGGGGGCAAAAACGACTGGGCTTACGCGCCAAAATGGAAGGAACAGAGCAGGAAGATTTCGAATCCCCGCAAAGTAGGTTTTCATTTCAGTGACTAAACCCAGCCAACCACGGAATACACAGAATACACGAAAAACAGACAAGAAGGCTTCCTGGATTTAATCCCTATTTCCGTGTCTTTCGTGTATTCCGTGGTTGTCCAATCAGACGCCTCTCAATTCACAATGCGCTCCATTTCAACCCCGGGAAAGCCTCCAAAATTCACCAAAAACCCCCGCGGGAACCCCGTGGCCCTGAGAGAGTTGTGCACCTGCGCGCGAGGCTCATCAGCAAGGGCTGAAACAGCCTTCAGTTCCACGATGATTTTGCCGTAGCAGACGAAATCGGGCAGGTATTCACTTTTCAAGGGATGCCCCTTGTAATCAAGCAGCAACCGTGGCTGCGAAATAGCAGAAATCTCTTTCAGGCCGAATTCGATCTCAAGACACTCCTGGTAAACAGGTTCCACAAAGCCACACCCCTTCTCCTTATAGACCTCAAAAACAGCCCCTCGAATGGAATAGCTCTCCTGTTTGTAGATCAGATCCATGATGGGCCAAAAACAACAACCACGGAATACACCAAAAACACGGAATCAGACAAGACGAGGTTTTATCTCCGCTCAGTTTTCCGTGCCTTCCATGTATTCCGTGGTTGTCCAAATTCGATTCTCCAGGTTTTAATCCTTCATTTCATACGAAAGCCCTGTAAAACGACCCCTCACATCTCCAGGAAGTTCTTCAGCAGACGCTTGCCCTCTTGGGTCAAAATGGACTCCGGATGGAACTGCACGCCGTGAATCGGCAGTTCCTTATGGCGCAGGCCCATGATCTCACTCTCATCATCATCCGCCACCGCCGTGATCTCCAGGCAATCCGGCAGCGTGTCCCGCTTCACCAGCAGCGAGTGGTAGCGCGTCGCCACCAGCGGATTCGGCAGCCCTTTGAAGACCGACTCGCCCGTATGGCGGATCATCGAGGTCTTGCCGTGCATGAGCCGGCCCGCGCGCACCACATCCCCGCCAAAAACGTGGCCAATGCTTTGATGCCCCAGGCAGACGCCCAGCAGCGGCGTACTCTGGCCAAAGGCGCGGATGACGTCGCAACTGATGCCCGCCTCCTTTGGCGTACACGGCCCGGGCGAAATGCAGATGTGATCCGGCCGCATCTTCGTGATCTCATCCAGCGTTACTTGATCATTGCGCCGGATCTCCATGACCGCCCCCATCTCGCCAAAGTACTGGACGAGATTGTAGGTGAAGGAATCGTAGTTATCGATGATCAGCAGCATGATGATCCGAAATCATCCGCCCCCTGAAGCGAAAAGCAAGCTGCGCTGCATTCAGGAAAAGGGCTTTGTGAGCCCGCCCAGCGTCACAGCATCCCCCGTTCCTTAAAGCTGAAGTAGGCCTGCGGCCGCCCCTCCGCCGGCGCGCCGATGATGATGTGATCCATGAACACCAGGCCGAGCAGTTCCGCCCCTTCCTTCAGCCGCCGCGTCATCCGCCGGTCCGCCTCACTCGGCGTCGGATCGCCCGAAGGATGGTTATGCGCCACCGCAAAGGCATAGGCCTTGTAGGTGATCACCTTATTGAGAATATCGCGTGGATGCGCCACCGTCTCATTGACCGTGCCCATCGAAACCTCCACCTGCTGCATCAAGTGCAGCCGCGTGTTGAGCAGGACCACGCGCAGGGACTCGTGGCCCAGCGCCTGCATCTCCGCGCCGAGGAGGCGGTAAATCGCTTCCGGGTTGTCCATCGGCAGTTCCTTCGCCGCCTGCTGCTCAGCCCGCCGTCCCAACTCAAAAGCCGCCGCCAAATGCGCCGCCTTCGCCGGTCCCAACGCCTTTTTCGTGGTCAGCTCACTCGCGCCAACCCGCGCCAGTTGCCGCAGCGACCCATAATCCCGCAGCAGCCGCTGGCCCACCTGCATCGCGTTCTCCCCCTTGATCCCCGTGTTGATAAAGATCGCCAGCAGTTCCGTGTCCGAAAGCGCGCCCGGACCCAGCCGCAGCAACCGCTCCCGCGGGCGGTCATCTTCCGGCATGTCGTGAATGCGATGGTTCATGCTTCCATCTCGATCTTGTAGCGCGGCAGCGCCGGGTCAACCTCCGCGCTATACGCATCAATCCCGCCGGCCAGGCACCGCGCATTCGCAAAACCGTGCCCGATAAAGTACGCCACCGCATCCATCGACCGACTGCCCGTGTGATCATACAGCACCAGCGGCGCCGTCTTGTTCCACTTCGCAAACGCCTCCTGCACCACCTCCTGCGTCATCAGGATCGCCTCCGGCAAATGCACCGCCTCGTACTCCTCCCGCGTCCGCACATCCAGCACCTTCAGGCCCGGCTCCGATTGCCGCAAAGCCGCAAACTCCCCCGGCGCAATCTGCAAATTGGCATCGCTGCTGTAGCTGTCTCGGATGTGCTGGATCACCTCGTCGACGGGAATGCCGTCATTGCGCGCACAAAGATCCGCCAGCGTCTCGGTTGGGCTGAAAGCGCAACTGCTACAGCCCCCGATGTGGTACCGCGCAAACAGCGCCCGCTGGGCACCCGGATAAGCCCGCAACACCTCCGCCATCGTCATTTCCGGCGTCAAATCTGGCAGGTCCGCGGTCATCATCGACCCCCACCCTAACCCACCCGCCGCATCCCGAAACCGCAAACTTCACCCACCCCTCACAAAACGCGGCCAGGACAAATCACCAGTACGCGCCACCTTCCACTTTGTCCCCTCCGTCAGGCATTTCGGAAGGCATTGGACGTTGCCAATGCTCATTCATGAGGATGGATACGTCGGGAATGTTTTCCCACCGTTTGCCCTTGATGCCAAAAAGAATTTGTGTGGCCCCGCCCAGATGAATGGCTTTTCTGCCCATTCGCTTAACGTGCGCCGCCAATGGAAATCCGTAAGCACCGCAGCCCAGGATGGCAACATCAAAGTCGATTTGACCAACCTGTTCCTTCATGAATTCAAGCGCATCAAACCACGTTGCAAACCTGGTCTTCGTGTTCGCAATGGATTGAACCGACTTGTAGGTTTTCAATTCAAACTCAGGCAAGACCCGTTGATCTTGAAAAAGAAGC
>JAXMIV010000760.1:0-2683 GCA_034377045.1 Prosthecobacter sp.
AACCCCTCAAAGCAGACGGCGCCGACACCATCGCCATTTACAACAGGCCTATAATAGATCAGGGAACAACGCCGCCCCTTCACACAGCGATCATCCAGGCCCTCGATGAACGCGGTCAGGCGAACTTGCTCATCGCTTTCCTTGATCGGCTGAAGCCTTCACTTCAACAGATGGCCTTTGATGCCATTCTTAAGCGGCCCGAGTCCTCTCTGGCCCTCCTCACGGCCATCGCCGAGGGCAAGGTCAATCCCACAGACATCGGTCCGGGCAACGTCGCGCGCTTGCGGACGCATCCGAACAAAAACGTCGCGCGCCGTGCGGGCGAGTTGATGGAGAAATTGAATCCCAACGCGAAGGCGAAGAACGAAATCATCGCCAAACTCACGCCTGAAGTGGAGAAGCCCGGCAACATGCAGAATGGCAAGCTGATGTTCACGGCGGCCTGTGCCGTTTGCCACAAGTTTGGAGATGTGGGGCTCCGCGATGTCGGGCCGCCACTGGCTGGCATGGGCGCTCATGGCCCGGGCGAATTGATCGTTCACATTGTCGATCCGAACCGTGAGGTCGATCCCAGTTTCTGGCAGTGGAACATCACCACCAAGAAGGGCGAGACTCTCGCCGGCATTATCTCAAGTGAAAACCAGGGCGGTCTGACGTTGCGCAATCAGACCGGCGATTACGAAATCAAGTCCGCCGACATCGCCAGCCGTGAGAACACCCGCCGCAGCCTGATGCCGGAGGGACTGGATGCACTTGGCCCCGAGGTTCTGCGCGACATTCTATCCTTTGTCTGCGGCGGTGAGCAGAAGCATCGCGTGTTGGACCTGCGCGCGGCGTATACCGCGGACAGCCGCCGCGGCGCCTTTCGCGATGAAGAAGCGAAGGATGAAACCGTGACGCTGCACAAGTTTGGCAATGTCACCGTCAAAGGCGTGCCTTTCTTTGTCATGGATCCGGTGAAGTCGCCCACGGGTTCAAACCTCGTCATGCTGAAAGGTGGCGGTAATAAGACTGCCGCGCAGGAGTTTCCTCAGCGGGTGGAGATTGCCACGAACGCCACCGCTGCCAGTCTGCACTTCCTCGGCGGTGTCGCCGGCTGGGGCTGGCCCTTTGGGGGTGACAAGGCCAAGGGCCAACCCGCGATGAAGGTCACCGTCGAATATGCCGATGGTGACAGAGAGCAAACGACGCTCAACAATGGCGAATACTTTGCCGACTACATTGGCCAGGCCGACGTGCCCCTGAGCGAGGATGCGGGCGACTTCACCCGCCGCGGCCAGTTGCGTTACTTCGCTCTCAACCTCAAAAGGAAGGCGCAGCTTAAAAAGCTGATTCTGGAAAGCTTCGACAACGGCATCACGCCCTGCACCGTCGCTATTACGGTTGGCGCGGAGAAGGCGAATGTGGAGGCGCCCGCCGGTGCCACGCAAAGTGCCGCGCCTGAGCAAGGCCCCAAGGAAGGCGGCAAAGGCGACGGACCCCTGCAACCCACCAAGCCCGTGACTTGGGAGCCTAACAAGACCAAGGTACTCATCATCGGCGGCGGCAGTTCGCACAACTTTGCCAAATTCTTCGGTGACACGGACAGCGCGACGCTGAAAGCCGCTGGCTTCTCCGTGAACTATACCGAGGATCGTGACCAGGCCGCGACTGAACTGGCGAAAGCGGATGTCGCCATCATCAGCGTGAATCGCAAATTCTTCGACACGCCCGCCTATCGCAAGGCTCTGTTCGATCGCGTCGCGGCCGGCAAGGGCGTCATCATGTTGCATCCCGGCACCTGGTATGGGTTTCCTGGGTGGCCGGAATTGAATGCCCAAATCATCGGCGGTGGTGCGCGCGGCCACGACAAGATTCATGCGTTTGAAGTCAAAACGGTCAAGGCGGACCATCCGGTCATGGCCGATGTGCCAGCCAGCTTCGCGGTCGAGGACGAGCTTTATTATGTGAACGCCGAGCCTGACAAAACCCCGCCCGGCACGACGGCGATCGAGGTCCTTGCCGAAACCTCGCCAAGCATCAAATTTCAAAAGTCCCATCCTAGCGTGTGGGTGACGCAGAATCCTAAGGCCCGCATCGTAGGCATTGCCTTGGGCCACGATGAGCGTGTGCACGATCATCCAGCCTTCAGGAACATCTTGATAAACGCGGCGAGATGGGTCGCCGGAAAGTGAAGCAAAGATCGAAGGGACTGCGATCGTAGCGGCGTATTAACTGCTGCGTGCACGCCCTTCGGAAAAGCCCCCTTTTCTTTTCTACCTCTCTGCGCCCAGCCGGGCTGGCGCTGGTGGGGAGCGTGCTGATGGTCCACGGCGATCTCCGCGCGGCCCTGGATTTCAACAAGGACATCCGGCCCATCCTTTCGGAACACTGCTTCAGTTGCCACGGCTTCGATGAACCGGCGCGCAAGGCCGGGCTGCGTCTGGATACTCGTGACGGCGCCACCCGCGCCGCCAAGTCCGGCGAGGTTGCCGTGGTTCCGGGTCAGGCGGCGAAGAGCGAATTGGTGAAGCGCATTACCACCGAAGACGCGGACGATTTGATGCCGCCCGTGAAGCATGGCAAGCCACTGACTCCCCGGCAGATCGAAATGCTGCAACAGTGGGTCGTGGAAGGCGCTCCCTACGCGAGACATTGGGCTTTTGAGCCGCTTCGAAAATCCAGCCCGCCGCAAGCCCGGTCG
>JAXMIV010000761.1:0-3896 GCA_034377045.1 Prosthecobacter sp.
GAGGCCGCGGGTGCGGGCGGGATTGCCATCGGCGGTGCAGAAGGGCGGGACGTCCTGGACAACCTTGGCGCAGCCGCCGATGATGCTGCGCGTGCCGAGGCGGCAGAACTGATGCACGGCGCTGAGACCACCCAGGATCACATGATCTTCGACCGTGACGTGCCCCGCGAGAGTGCCGTTGTTGGAAAAGATGACATGATTGCCGACGATGCAGTCGTGGGCGATGTGGACGTAGCAGAGGAAGTTGTTGTGGCTGCCGATGATCGTTTTGTCGCCCGGTGAGGTGGCGCGATGCACGGAGCAGAATTCGCGAAAGGTGTTGTCGTCGCCAATTTCGAGATGGGTCGGTTCGGCCTTGTACTTCAGATCCTGAGTCTGCTGGCCGATGGAGCCATAAGCATAAAATCGGTTACGCTGGCCGATCTTGGTCGGACCCATGACCGTGACGTGATGCTGAAGCCACGAACCTTCGCCAATCTCGACATTCGCCCCGACGATGCAGTAAGGACCAATGGTGACATCAGCCCCAATGCGGGCGGACGGATCGATGATGGCAGTGGGGTGGATCGAAGCGGGCATGCGGGCTTGGTGCGAAAGATCGGTTGGAGTAAAGGCTTTAGCCGATCAGTGGTCTTGAGGGACTGGCGGTAGCTGTGGGAAATGATCGCCTAAAGGCTTGACTCCAACGGGGCTAACGATCCACCACGCTGAACATCAGTTCAGCTTCGGAGACGACCTGGCCATTGACGATGCAGCGGGCGGAGGCGATGGCGATGCTGCGTTTGGCCTTGAGCAGTTCGGTCTCGATGATCAGCGTGTCACCAGGGAGGACGGGTTTGCGCCATTTGACGTTGTTGGCGCTCATGAAGTAGCCGATTTTGCCTTCGTTGCCGGGGAGGCGCAGCAGGACGATGCTGGCGACCTGGGCCATGGCCTCAAGTTGCAGAACACCGGGCATGATCGGGTGGTTGGGAAAGTGACCCTGGAAGAACGGCTCGTTGATGGTGACGTTCTTGACGCCACGACACTTTGTTTCGCCTTCGAAGCCGATGATGCGATCCACCAGCAGGAAGGGATAACGATGCGGCAGGATGCGCATCACCTCATTGATATCGAGCACGGCTTCGCCGGAAGGAATGTTCACGGCGGGCGGCACCATGGCGCGCATAGCGTTGTATTGGGCGACAATGGCGCGAGCCATCTCGGTATTTGGACCATGGCCCGGACGCACGGCGATGACATGGCCGAGGATGCGTTTGCCGGAGAGCATCAGGTCGCCAATGATGTCGAGGATCTTGTGGCGGACGAATTCGTTGGTGAAACGCAGGGGCTGCTTCGACAGCAGCGTTTCGCCACGGACGCCGACGGCGGCTTCGTGGGTGCCTCCCGTGATCAGGCCCTTCTCCATCAACGGCGCGATGTCCTCGTAATAAACAAAGGTGCGCGCGGGTGCGATTTCCTTCTCGTAAGTTTCGGGATTGATCTCCAGAGAAATGTACTGCGTGAAGCGGCCTTCGGGCCCGACGTTGGTGCAGGAGATGCGGAACTTCTTGTCCGGCACGATGGTGAGGATGGTGCCGTCGCGGGTTTCCTGGTAGATCGGCTCGCGGATTTCGAAGACTTTGCGCGGCTCGTTTTGCGCCTGGAGGCCGGCTCTTTTGATGAGCTCGACGAAAGGTTGGGAACTGCCGTCGACAATGGGGGGCTCATTGGCGTCCATCTCGATGATGGCGTTGTCCACGCCCATGCCGGACAGGGCGGAAATGACGTGCTCAACCGTATGCACATTCACCCCGCCCTCGGCGATGGTGGTGGCGCGCTCGACCTTCTGGACTTTTTCGACCAGGGCAGGGATGAAGGGCTTGTCCTCCAGGTCAACGCGGCGGAATTTGAAGCCGAAATTTTCGGGCGCGGGCTGGAGGGTCAGGGTCACCTGTTCCCCGGTGTGCAGGGAGGTACCGGTGATGGAGGCAGGCTTGGCCAGCGTGTGTTGACGATCAGAAACGGACATGAGGGACGGGAAGAAAGGAAACCTTTGTTAACCGTTTGCCGGAACGGGGTCAAAGGAAAAGGGGGGAGGGGTAGGGGAAACGGAGACCTTGGATTTGGGAGCCTTCGCCTTTGTTCCTTGTTATCCTGGTGTGGGGAACAAGAGGGTGGCCCTTGTTCCTGGAGGGTGTTCAGCGTTGCCGAGTTCCGCAGTGCCGCCGTGGAGTTGGGCCACTTCCTTGACAAAGCAGAGGCCGAGGCCCGTGCTTTTCTTGCCGGTATCAGGGCGGGGAAGGGAATAGAATCGCTCGAAAACGCGCTCTCTGGCGTAATCGGGAATGCCAGGGCCTTGGTCCTCGATTTGCAGGACGAGGTGGTCCTCGAAGCGGAAGGCGCGGGCCAGGATGCGGCTGCCGTTGGGGGCGAAGTCGAGAGCGTTTTGCAGGAGGTTGCTGAAGGCAATTTCGATGAGCCAGGGATCCCCGGAGAGGATGAGGTCCACCGAGACATCCTTGTCCAGACGGACGTCTTTGGCGGCGGCGACAAAGGTCAGGTGGTCCCAGGCGCGAGCCAGCACTTCTCCCAAGTCCACGGGTTCCCGAGTCGCAAGTTTTTTCTGTTTTTCCAGGCCGGCCAGATGAAGGAGGCGCTCCAGGAGATCGCGCAAGCGGTCGGCCTCGGTACGGATGTTTTGCAGGAAGCGGGTGCGTTGAGGTTCGGGCACGTCGCCTTGGAGAATCTCGCCGGCGCCGAGAATGGCGGCCACAGGACTTTTCAATTCATGCGTGAGGGATTGCACGTAGCTTTCCACATATTCGCGGCCTTCCAAGGCATCTCGCATGTGCTCCAGGGCATGACCCAGGGTCTTCATTTGATGGCCGGGCATGTGTGGGGGCGGCGGACGTTCGCCACGGCTCACGGCGAGTGCATGCTGAGTCAGTTCATTGAGCGGCCGAGTGGCCCAGCGGGCAACGAAAAACAGGCCCAGCGCCATGAGTGCAACGGCTGCGATCATCATGCCCTTGAGCCATTTTTCGGTTTCGTGAATGAAGACCATCAGGCTGCGCAATGGTTTGGCGACACTGACCACTCCGATGGTATTGCCTTCAGCGACAATGGGAGCACCGACATACATGATCACGGAAAGCGGATCATCGGGGTTGCTGCGGGTGACGCGGGCGCCGTAACCGCCATGCAAGGTTAGAAAGACATCCCGATGCCGAACCGTGGCGCCCGGCGTCTCTCTGCCAGCGCTGTCGAACAGCATGCGGCCTTGCGCATCGACGACGTAAACCTGCATATCCACCCGTTCTTTGACCAGTGTGTAGATGCGCGCCTGGAGAGTGCGGCTTTGGGCGGATTGCCAAGCCTGGGCCAGGGCGCCGGTTTGCAAGGCGCCGCCCTTGGGCGTCTCGGCGGCGAGCATTTCGGCGAGAACATTGGCAACATCGACCATAGGCTCTTCCGCGGCCTCCATATACTGGCGTTCCACCCTTTGCAGCACATTGGCGAGCAGGAAGTACAACCCCAGGCTGGCGACGAGGGTGAAGCCTAACAAAAAGCGTGTGGTAATGCTCATGATGCGGCCCCGGGCCAAATCTCCAGCAAAGCGTAACCCATGCCGCGATGGGTGACGATGGGATCAATGCCGGGCTTAACGGAGCGCATGCGGGCGCGGAGAGTTTTGATGTGCGTATCGACGGTGCGCTCCATGGAGGCGTCCGGTTCCTCGGAAGCGTGATCCATGAGTTGTTCGCGGGTGAAGACGCGGCCTGGATGTGCGGCAAAGGTTTTGAGCATGCGAAATTCGTAGCGCGAAAGCGTCAAAAGGGTGCCAAAGTAGCGCGCCGCACAACGTGCTTCATCGATGACAATGGGCAATGGCGGGGCGGGCGGTAGGCCGGCGG
>JAXMIV010000762.1:0-12662 GCA_034377045.1 Prosthecobacter sp.
CGACGACGCTCAACGTGCGGCTGCTGCCGAGCGCGATCATGCCTGCGCCGCTGATGCGCTGCACCTGCAGCGCGGAGCCATCGACGACCAGGCTTGCGGGCTGGCTTGTCGCGCCTGCGGGTGTCAGGGTCACGTTGGTCAGGGTCAAGGCGCCGGGCGCGGCGGCCTCGCTGAGCAGTACATCATAGACGTCTTCGTTGGCCTCCTGCGCATTGGCGATGGCGAGCGCCGCGTTGGTTTCGCCGCCGAGGGTTGCGCCGTCCCTGCGCCATTGATAGGCCGCTCCGCCGCTCAGATTCGTCACGGTGACCGCGAAGTTCGCCGTTGCTCCGGCCACCACGGATTGCGGCAGCGGCTGTGCGGTGATGGTTAGTGTGTGGACGATCTTGATGCCGCCGGGGTTGGCGCTGCCATCGAGGGTGCAGGCGCGCTGCGGGTTCAGGGGGCCTTTGGTCAGCGTGATCGTGTTTGTCGTCGCGGTGGCGCCGGTGAAGATGGCGCGGTCAAAGGTGACCGTGCCGCCGGCTTCGACATCGCGGATGGCTTCGCGCAACGAGAAGCCCGCACCGGGGATGCCGGGCGCATCCAGTTCATCCGCGGCAGTCGTCACCACGATGACCAGCCCTTCCACCGCGCCGAGGTCAGGCCGCAGGCCGAGTGGACGCGGCTGGCCGCGCTGATCGGTGATCAAGGCGGGGTTGACCACCGTGGCCTGATCAATCGCCGGGCTGCCGATGAGCGGCGGCATTGTCGGCAGGGTGCCGCCATAATTGCCCAAAGGGGACAGCAGAGGCGGGGCGGTGATGGGCATGGGATCGGTGACGCCCGAGCCGAGGTTGTCGAAGGCCGGCACAATGCTGGGGCCGGTGAAGCGCAGGGTGCCGAAGTTGTTGAAGACATCATCCGCGCCGCCCGCGAACAGGGTGTTTCCAGCGACGATGCAGTTGGTTAGGCTGGCGCTGCCGACGACGGCGTTGAACAGGCCGCCACCGGCGCCGGTGGTGATCGCGGTGCCGATGCTGTTGGCGCTGATGGTGACGTGGGTCATTTGCAACGCGCCCTGGTTGAGGACCGCGCCGGCCCCCGCGGCGTGGTTGGCCGCCAGCGTGCTCTGGGTCAGCGTCAGCGTCGCGCCGGCGTCATTCTTGAGCGCGCCGCCGTACCCGGTGGCCGTGTTGGCGGAGAGCGTGCAGCGGTCCACCGTCAGCGTGCCCAGGTTGAGGATGGCGCCGCCGGAGCCGGACTGCAGCGTGCCGACGCCGTTGCCGCCAGTCAGGTGCAGGCCACGCAGGGTGAGCACCGTGCCGTTGCTGACGGTGAAGAGGCGGCCGGCGTTGTTGCCGTCGATCTTCACGCCAAGGATGACGTTGCTGACGTCGATGGTGACGCCGGCCGCGTCAGTGACCACGAGTTCGCCGTTGAGCACGATGGGGCCGGTGAATCCAGGGAGAAAGGGGATGGTGTCGGGGCCGGGATGCAGGGCGGCATCGGCCAGCGCCTGGGCGAGGGAACCGCTGCCGCTGCCGCCGCCGTTGGTCACGGTCAGGTCCACCACGGTTTGCTCGATGTCGCTTGAGGTGGTGGCCGCAAGGCGGGCATCGCCCGAATACGTCGCCCCGATTATTTGCCAACCATAGGAGCCCGGGGTGAGGGTCAGCGTGGCGATGCCGGCGGCGAGGTTGATGGGAGCCTGCGCGATGCCATCGACCGTGAAGGTCACGGTGCCGGTGGGAGTCACCGTTTCCGGTGCCACGGCGGTGACGGTGGCGGTGACGGTCACGGCTTCGTTGAGGAGGGAGGGGTTGGCCGAGCTGGTCAGGCTGATGCTGCTGGCCTGCACCTCAAACGCACCGATGTCAGCAGTGCCGACGATGGGGTAGCCGCGCTGGTCGCCGGTGGCGGTGCTGTCCACAGCGGCATTGCGCGCCGGGCTGCCGAGGAGCAGTGCCCTGGTCTTCGTGGGGCCGCCGTTGCTGGCGAGGTCGGCGAGGAGGGGATTCAACAGGTTGCCGGACGTACCGACGAGCGGGCCCTCCGGGAACTCAGCGGCCACCGAGGCGTTGTTGCCGATGAGATTCCCGCCGCCGGAGGTGACGGTGCCGCCACTGTTGTCAAAGTCCACACCGCTGGCGAAAATTCTGTTCCCAGCGACGATGCTGTTGGTCAGCGTCAGCGTCCCGAAGTTGGCAATCGCGCCGCCGGAAAGGTCCGCGGAATTGCCGGAGAGGGTGCAGTGGGTCAGCGTCAGCGCGCCGTCGCTGCTGTTGACAATCGCGCCGCCGGAAAAGGACGCGGAATTGCCGGAGAGGGTGCAGTGGGTAAGCGTCAGCGCGCCGCCGTCGCTGTTGTCGCTGTTGACAATCGCGCCGCCGCTGTCAATGGCTGAATTGCCGGAGAGAGTGCAGTGTGTGAGCGTCAGCGTGCCGGTGTTATAAATCGCGCCGCCGTTGACGGCTAAATTGCCGGACAAGGTGCAGCGTGTGAGCGCCAGCGTGCCGTCGTTATAAATCGCGCCGCCGGTGGAGATCGCGGCGCCGCCCGTCAGGGTGAGGCCGAGCATCGAGACAGTTTTGCCACTGGAGATATTGAAAATGCGGTTGTCTCCGGAGCCACCATCCACCGTGATGCCGGTCGCCAGGGTGCTGGCATCGATGGTGACACTTTTCGCAATCTCAATCTGGCCCAGATCTTCGTCGAGGAAGATGAGGGCGCCGTCCAGTGTGCTGTCAAAGACGATGCCGCCGCCGGCGGGCGCGTCGCGCAGGGCTTCGCGGAGGGAGATGCCGTTGCCGAGGGTGCCGTTGGGGTTGTTTTCATCATCAGCGGTGGTGACGACGGTCAGCTCCGGTGCTGCGCCCGTTGGCGGAAGCTGTGCCTCATAGGCGCCGATGTCCGGGACGGCTCCGGCGGTGGCATCGCCATCGCGGTTGCGGTGGAAGCCGCGCTGGTCCGTCTCCAGTCCGGCGATGACGGTGGCGGCATCCAGAGCCGGGCTGCCGGAAAGGAGCGCCATGGTCTGGGTGGGGCCGCCGTTGTCGGCCAGGGAGGCGAGGAGGGGGTCGGCATTGGTGATGGTGGCGCTGCCGTTCACCGTGCCAAATCCTGCAAGATTGACGATGGCGGCCTGCACGATGTTCGCGCCACTGGCGTTGACGGTGCCGGCATTGTAGATGTCCGCGCCGCTGCCGCTGCCAGTGAGGGTGTTCCCGGCGACGAGGCTATTCTCCAACACGAGCATCGTTTCAAAGCTGGCCACCCCACCGCCACTGCCCCCGGCGGAGTTGCCAGCCACGGTGCAGTGCCGCAGCGTCACGGCGCCGTCGACGTCGATGGCACCGCCGCGGCCGCTGGCAGTGTTTCCCGTGAGCGTGCAGTGCGTCAGCGTGCCGGAGCCGTAAATCGCGCCGCCGCGGCTGGCGGAATTGCCGGAGAGGGTGCATTGCGTCAGCGTCTGCGTGGCGGAATTGTAGATCGCGCCGCCGCTGCCTCCGCTGGCGGAATTGCCGGAGAGGGTGCTCTGCGTCAACGTCAGCGTGGCGTTGTTAAAAATCGCGCCGCCAAGGCCCGCTTGGTTGGACTTGCCGGAGAGGATGCACTGCGTCAGCGTCAGCGTGGCGTTGTTAAAAATCGCGCCGCCTATGCCCCCTTGGCTGGAATTGCCGGAGAGGGTGCATTGCGTCAGCGTCAGCGTGCCGGAGTTGTAAATCGCGCCGCCGTCGTGGGAAAACGCGCCGCCGCCATTGGCGAGAGTGAGGCCGCGCAGGGTGAGGCTGGTGCCGCTGGCGACGGAGAAGTGGCGGAAGCTCCCGGCACTGCCTTGATCCGCCTTGCCCTTGAGGGTCAGCCCGCCAGGCAGGCTGGTGGCATCCAGGGTGACGCCGCCCGCATCGTTGATCTCAATGGCGGAGCCTTGGTCAGGGCCGGTGAGCGAGATGGTCTGCCCGCTGAGGGCCGGGGCGAAGGTGATGAGGGCCGGGCCGGCGGTGACGGCGGCATCGAGGAGGGTCTGGCGCAGCGAGTCCGCGCCGGCATCGTTGGTGTTTTTGACAGTGTAAGAGGTGACGGTGGCGGAGGTGAAGGCGCCGCTGGCGAGCCGGGTGGGGTTGTTGGTGAGCGTGCCGTTGCGGGCCGCGCCGGTGGCGGTGGCGCTGTTCAGGGCGGGGCCGCTGGTTTCGTCGAACTTGAAATAGAGCTTCAGCCCGTTCTCGTTGCCCACAAGCGTGCTGCCCAGATTCCCCTGAATCTGCGCCTGGGTGCGGGCGACGCTCCAGACGCGGAACTCATCGAGCGCGCCGCCAAAGAAATTGTTGGTGCTGCCGCCGATGCGCAGGGCATAGGTGGCGGCGGTCTGAAAGGCGGTCATGCCGGTCTTGGTCGCGATCTGCGTGCCGTTGACGTAGATCTTCATGAAGTTGCCGTTCTGGCTGGCGACCAGGGCGTAGTGGACCCAGTTGCCCACGGTATTGGCGGGCGTGGCTGCCTGGAGGCGGCCGCCGCCGTCGATGTTGCCGAAGTCCCAGTAGGTGCTGCCGTTGCCGTAAGTGATGTGGGCCTGGAAGCGGTTGTCGGTGTCGTCCTGGTAGAGCATGAAGGCGGACTGATCCACCACGGCGGCTGCCTTGGCCCAGAACTCGACGGTGACTTCATTGGTGATGCCGAGGCCCTGGAAGTTCGGCACTTCCACATACTGCTGCGAGGCGGCGGTGAACTGCATGGCGCCATCCTGCGCGCGCAGTGGTTGTGCCGTGGCAAGCAAAAGGGCAAAGAACCCAAGAGCCCTGACGGTAAGAGGCAATGATGTCATGAGCTGCGCAGGGTATTGAGCCGGTTTGCGGCGCGTCGTTGCAAATCTTGCGACCTGAAGCCGAATCGGGAATAAGTGGCGGATTTCCGCATTTCGGCGCGACTCATCCTGAACTACCACCGGGCCGCTGCCAAACTTATTGTTGCGGGCTTTCCGAGATTCGATGCACGAGAATCGGGCAGAACGCACGATAGGCAGGGCGGCGCCGATGTTACTCCTGCGCTTGGGCGCGGATGATTACGAACTGCGGCTGGGACTGGGAGCAGATTGACGATTGATGAACAAGGATTGACGATTTTTGAAGGGCGGAACCGGGGAGACGATTGACGATTACGGAACAGGAGGTACCGATTGGAGGAGTTAGGGAATCCGAATCCATTGTAAATCATGAAAGACAAAGCCAATGACCTGGAAGATCGTTTGGTGGACTTTGCGGGCCGCATCATCGGCGTCGTGGAAGCTCTACCGGATACGAAGGCAGGAAATCATATCGCAGGGCAGTTGGTTCGATCGGGAACTTCACCGGCTCCAAACTATGGCGAAGCTCAAAGCGCGGAGTCTCGGAATGATTTCATTCACAAAATGAAAGTATGCCTGAAGGAGCTTCGCGAGACGCTGGTCTGGCTCAAGATCGTCGTTCGCAAACCGCTGTGCCCTCCTGATCGGCTGGGTCCAATCCTCCGGGAAAACGACGAACTCATCGGTATCTTTGTGAAGAGCGTCAAGACCGCCCAAAACAATAAAGAGTCTTCTGGGCGTTGGAAGGGGGCCAAAGCAGATTGACGATTGATGAACAAGGAGTGCCGATTGCAGAAGTGAATTCCAATTCACGCACACCTCCCGCGGCTCCTCCCTTCAAAAATCGCCAATCCTTGTTCGGCAATCGTCAATTGATCCGGAGCCGGTCTCCCGCGCCTGGCTTACCTTACGCGATGAGGTCCTTCACGACCGTGCCTTTCAGGTCCGTCAGCGTCCAGTCGCGGCCGCTGTAGCGGTAGGTGAGTTTGTCGTGATCGAGACCTAGCAGATGCAGCATCGTGGCGTGCAGATCGTGGATGTGGACCTTGCCGTCGATGCCCTCGGCGCCGTAGTCATCGGTGACGCCGTGGCGATGGCCGGCCTTCACACCGCCGCCAGCCATCCAGATGGTGAAGGCGCGGTTGTTGTGATCGCGGCCATCGGCGCCCTCGCCATACGGAGTGCGGCCGAACTCACCGGCGAAGATCACCAGCGTGTCCTCCAGCAGGCCGCGCTGGCGCAGGTCGGCGAGCAGGGCCGCCACGGGCTTGTCTATCGCCGCGCAGCTCACAGGCAGATTGAGCTTGATGTCGAAGTGATGATCCCAGCCGCCTGTTCCCACCTCGATGTAGCGCACGCCCGCCTCGGCGAATTTGCGGGCATAAAGACACTGCCGGCCAAAACTGTCCGTGCCGCCTTCGCCGATGCCATAACTCTTCAGCGTCGCCTCTGACTCGCTCTTCAAGTTCATCAATTCAGGCATGGCCGTCTGCATGCGGAACGCCATTTCATAGGAGTGAATCACGCCCTCGAGTTCCGCGTTGACGCCATCCTGCGCGAAGCGGCGGCGGTTCATTTTGTCGAGCAAATTCAGTTGGGCGCGTTGCTGAGCGGTCGTGACATGCGCGGGCAGCAGATTCGGCACGGGCAGCGCGCCGGGTTTGTCACTGCCTGAGCCCTCGCGTACGATGGTGGCTTGATATTCCGCCGGAAGGAAGGCGCTGCCATGACTCTGCGCGCCGAGACTGCGCAGGGAATTGAAAGCGATGTAGCCCGGCAGGTCCTGGGTCTCACTGCCGAGACCGTAGAGCGACCATGCGCCCACCGAAGGGCGCGCCTGGGTGGGGTTGCCGGTGTGAAACATGGGCACCGCTGTCTCGTGCGCCTGCTGATCCGTGTGCATCGCGGTGAGCACGCAGAGGTCGTCGGCGCGCTTTGCCATGTGCGGCAAAAGCTCGCTCACCCATTGGCCGCTCTGGCCGTACTGCGCAAACTTCCACGGCGAACCAAACAGCTTCGCTTTTCCCTTGGAACTGTGCAGCTTGCCGTGATCACGATTGAGCAGCGGTTTGTAATCAAAGGTGTCCACATGCGAGACGCCGCCCTGCATGAACATCATGATCACCCGCTTGGCCCGCGCGGGGAACATGGCACCCCGCCCGATCGCCGTCTGCGTGCTCAGTCCGGCAAACGCGAGATAGCCAAAGCCGCCCAGCGTCTGCCGCAGCATGTCGCGTCGTGAGAGAAAGGGAGAGTTCATGGCGAGGAATCAGTAAAGGTAGCGGAACTCCGCCGAGGCAAAGAGCGTCTGGCAATACGCGGTCCAGGCCGGGAGCGGTTCCTTGTTGTCCGGATAGTTGCGGATGAAGGCGATGCCATCGGCCACCTCCGCATCCGTGGCGTTGCGGGCGAACATCAACTGATGCGCGGCGGTCACACGCGCGGCTTCGTCGCCGGCGAGCTTCAGCACGCGTTGCGCGGCTTTCTTCGCGTGCTCGACCACAAAGGGACTGTTCAGCATGTAGAGAGCTTGGGTGGGCACGGTGGTGATGCCGCGGCGGCCGGTCAGCAGCTCGGGCTCGGGGAAATCAAACACGGCGAGGTCATCGGGGACAATTTCGTGCATGATGGCGCGATACACGGAGCGGTATTTCTCCGTGGGATTCAGGATGTTGGCAGGATTGGCGGTTTTGATCCGCGGATCCTTGATGCGCTCACGCGGTGCAAGCTTGGGCGGCAACAAAACGAGCGCACCACTGACGAACTGCAGGGAGTCGCGAATGGCATCCGCGTCGAGCCGGCGATGATTCATGTGCCAGAGCCATTGGTTGGCTGGATCGACTTCATACGCAGCCTCATTGTGCGCGGTGCTGAGGCGATAGACACGGCTATTCATGATCTCCGCGATCAATTGCTTCACCGACCAGCCATTGGACCTAAAGCGGTGCGCGAGGTAATCGAGCAGCGCGGGATTGGACGGCGGCTGTCCGTTTTTGCCGAAATCATCTGGCGATGAAACGATGCCCTCGCCAAAGAGATGCTGCCAGATGCGGTTCACCATCACGCGTGCGGTCAGCGGATGCTCCGGACTCACGAGCCACTGTGCGAATTCGAGGCGGCCACTCTGTTGGCGATTGACCTTGGGGGACGATGGATAGGTGAGCACTGCCGGAAACCCGCGCGGAATGACTTCGCCCTTCTGCTCAAAGTCACCGCGGACGCGAAATTCGCAGTCGGAAGGTTTTGGCACATCGCGCATCGCGGTGGCGGCGAAGGGGAGCTGGGTATTGAACTTCGCATCGTAGCGCGCCCGCCGATCCGTGGCCTCGTCCATCGCCTCCTGGTTCTTCATCACTTCCGGTCTGGTCTTGTAGAAGGCTTCGAGGTCAGGCGCCTTCGCCTTCTGCATGTTCATCTCGATGATGGCGGCACGTTGTGACCTCCGCAGCGCACTGCCCCGGCTGGTGCGATCCTTTTCGGACTGGAGCAACGCGTCGAGGTCTTTGTCGTCGAAATTCACGGGCTGCCCCGCCAGCGGCTGCACGCCGGCGGTCCATTTGCCCTGGTAGCGCCGCCACGCGCCCGAGAGCGGCTCGGAACTGCGGAAGATTCCGGCCAGTGCGTAGTAGTCGCGCGCGGAAACGGGATCGAATTTGTGGTCGTGGCATTTGGCGCAACCGAGCGTGAGGCCGATGAGTCCGCGGCCGGTGCTGTCGATCATCTCATCCACGATGGTCATGATATAGCGCTCGTCTTTTTCATCGAGCGTGTTCTTCGTGCCGACGCTCAGATAACCGGTGGCGATGAGCTGTTCGTTGCGCTGGTCATCACTGTCTGCCGGCAGCAGATCGCCCGCGAGCTGCTCGATCAGAAACTGGTTATAGGGCTTGTCCTTGTTGAGCGCGGCGATGACATAGTCCCGATAGCGGAAATTCACCGGCAGCATCACATTTTGCCCGCCTCCGCTCGACTCGCTGTAGCCTGCGATGTCCAGCCAATAGCGGCCCCAGCGTTCGCCGAAGTGCGGGCTCGCGAGCAAGGCGGCGATCTGCGCCGGTGGAAGAGCTCGCGACGACTCGCTTGATGCCGCCTCATCATAAGACGGTGGCAACCCGGTGAGATCGAAAGAGATGCGCCGGCGCAAAGTTTCCGGCTCCGCATCGGCCACGGGTTTGATGCCCTTTTTCTCCAAAGCGGCCAGGATGAAGCGATCAATCTCCGTGCGAGGCCATTGCGTGTCCTTTACTTCCGGCACCGGCGGATTCGAAATGGGCTGGAAGGCCCAGTGCTTGCGGCCTTCCTCGATGTCGATGGAGGTCGTCGTGATCGCCTTGCCGTCGCGCGGATCGGCAGCGCCTGACGCGATCCATTTTTCGAAGTCCGCCACCACTTCCTCTGGCAGGCGGTTTTTGGGTGGCATCTGGAGGTCTTCGTCGTGATACTTGACGGCTTTGAGGAGCAGGCTCTTGGCCGCATCACCCGGCACGACGGCTGGGCCGGTGTCGCCGCCGCGCAGCGTGCGCTCACGATTGTCCAGCAGCAGGCCGCCTTTGCTCTTCCCTTCCTTTTCCGAATGACACTTGTAGCACTGCTCGATCAGGACGGGCCTGATCTTGGATTCAAAGAAGTTCACGCCGGCGGCATCGTCACCACGGCACGGTGTGGCGGACAACCGCAGGAGGCAGAAAAATGACGGGATAACTAACTTCATGGCCACGGCGGACGGTGACAAGTAAGCCGTGGCCGGCCCCGATCTTGCCTGTCGGAAAACACAATCTTTCCAAAAGTCCTGGGATCGGGAGGCGGATTGACGATTGCCGAACAAGGTTTGAGGATTTTTTAAGGGGAGAACCGGGGGGCGGGAGTGGATTGGTCTTCACTTCTGCAATCGGCAATCCTTGTTCATCAATCGTCAATCCGTTTGGCGTCAGGCTCACGGCGCGTTCACTTCTTGCCCTTTTGCGAGGCGGCGGTGAACCAATCGTTGCCGCCACTACCGCCGCCGCCAAAGGGGTTGCCCATGCCGCCGCCGGAGGGGCGGTTGCGATCGCCACCGCCTTGACCAGTGCCGACGGGACGAGGGGCGCCGCCACCACCACCGCCGCCTTGTTTCTTTTCGAAATCGGGCTTGGACTTCATGCTGAGGGCGATGCGTTTGCGCTGGAGGTCGACTTCCATGACGGTGACCTGGACTTTTTGGGCGACTTTGACGGCTTCGGCGGCGTCGCGGATAAAGGTATCGCTGAGCTGGCTGACGTGGACGAGGCCGTCCTGATGGACGCCGATGTCGACGAAGGCTCCGAAAGCGGTGACGTTGGTGACGATGCCGGGCAATTTCATGCCTACGGTTAGGTCTTTCATGTCGTTGACGCCTTCCGCGAAGTTGAAGACTTCGAATTGCTTGCGCGGATCGCGGCCGGGCTTGGCGAGTTCGTTCATGATGTCCTGAAGAGTGGGCAGGCCGACTTCGGCGCTGACGTATTTTTTCAGGTCGAGTTTTTGGCGCAGCTCGGGCTTCTGCATAAGGTCGGCGACAGTGCAGCCGAGGTCAGAGGCCATCTGTTCGACGAGGGCATAGCGCTCGGGGTGGACGGCGCTGGCATCGAGGGGATGTGCGGCGCCGCGGATGCGGAGGAAGCCGGCGGCCTGTTCGAAGGCCTTGTCGCCAAGGCGGGGGACTTTGAGGAGATCCTTGCGGGATTTGAAAGGGCCGTTTTCGTTGCGAAAGGCGACGATGTTGGCGGCGTGGGTGGCGTTGAGGCCGGAGACGTAGCTGAGGAGCTGCTTGCTGGCGGTATTGACTTCGACACCGACGCCGTTGACGGCGCTGATCACGACGTTGTCGAGGCTGCCCTTGATCTGATTTTGATCCACGTCGTGCTGATACTGGCCGACGCCGATGGATTTGGGATCGATCTTCACGAGCTCGGCCAGTGGGTCCATGAGGCGGCGGCCGATGGAGACGGCGCCGCGCACGGTGATGTCCTGGGTGGGGAACTCTTCGCGGGCGACTTCGGAGGCGCTGTAGATGGAGGCGCCACTTTCATTGACCATGATGACAGGGATGCTTTTCGGCACGCCGATCTTGTTGACGAAGGCTTCCGTCTCACGGCCGGCGGTGCCGTTGCCGATGGCGATGGCTTCGATCTTGAAACGGGAGATGACGTTGAGCAGAAGCGTCTTGGCGTGCATGAGGCTGTTGCCTTCGCCTAACAAATAAACGACATCGTTGAACAGGAGCTGTCCCTGGGCATCGAGGGCGACGACTTTGCAGCCGGTGCGGAATCCGGGGTCGATGCCGAGGACGCGCTTTTGGCCGAGCGGGGCGGCGAGGAGGAGTTCGCGGAGGTTGTCAGCAAAGACGCGGACGGCTTCGGTATCGGCCTTCTTTTTGGATTCGAGACGCGTTTCGGTCTCCATACTGGAGGAGAGGAGGCGTTTGAAACTTTCGGCGACGGCGAGCTTCATCTGGGCGGTGCAGGCGTTGCCACCTTTGACAAACAGGCCTTCCAAAATGTGAATGGCGGTGTCTTCAGGCGGGGTGATGCGCATGAGAAGGAAGCCTTCCTTTTCACCACGGCGGATGGCGAGCATGCGGTGGCTGGGGATGGATTTGAGCGGCTCAGTCCAATCGAAGTAGTCGCGGAACTTTTGGGCTTCGGGGTCGGTTTCCTTGCCCATCATGATCTTGGAAACGACGGTGCTTAGATCGGTGAAGAGCTTTCTCAATGCGGCGCGGGCTTCGGCGTTGTCGCTGATGCGCTCGGCGATGATATCGCGGGCGCCGCTGAGGGCATCGGCAGCGTCTTTAACCTTGAGGTCATCGGTCGCGGCGTTGGGGTTGATATATTTGGCGGCTTCGCCGTCGAGGTCCACGGTTTGGGTGAGGAGATTGGCTTCAATGAAATCGGCGAGGGGTTCGAGGCCCTTTTCCTTGGCGATGGTGGCGCGGGTGCGGCGTTTGGGGCGGAAGGGGGCGAAGATGTCTTCGAGGGAGTTCAGGGTCTCCGCCTTGTCGATCTTGACGCGCAAGATGTCGGTCATGAGGCTGCGCTCCTCCAGGGACTTGATGATGGCGGTGCGGCGCTCATCGAGGGCGGTGAGCTGCTCCATGCGGTCGCGCACGTTTTGGATCTGGACTTCGTCCATGGAGCCGGTGGCTTCCTTGCGGTAACGGGCGATGAAGGGGACGGTGGCGCCGCCGGCGAAGAGCTGGGCAGTCGCGCCGACCTGGATCGGGCGGAGGTTCAGCTCCTTGGCGATGCGTTCGACGTGGGCGACGTTGATGTTGAGTTCGGCGGCGGCGGACATGGTGGTTGGAAAGGACGGGGCGGAAAGGGTTGGCAGGTCTAAATGGGGCAGTAGCGAAGGGTTCGAGGGCGGCAAGCGAGTTTCCTGGAACGGGAGTAATCGCTTGACGCGGGCGCGCTGTGCGTCTGGAAATTCGCGGCAGATTCGGGGTTGCCTTGGAGCGCCATAGAGGCTTGGCTAACAGGCTTATTCCTTTTACTCTCGTAACGTCATCATGCGCATCGCCCTCATTACTGGAATCACCGGCCAAGACGGCTCTTATTTGACCGAGCAACTGCTGGAAAAGGGCTACGTGGTGCATGGCATGATCCGCCGCGCGAGCAACTTCAACACGCAGCGGATCGATCACCTGTTCAACGACCCCGCGGTGCACAATGAGCGGTTGTTTCTGCATCACGGCGATTTGACGGATTCGAGCAGCCTGAACCGGATGCTGGAACGAATCGGGCCGCATGAGATCTACAACCTGGCGGCGCAGAGCCATGTGAAGGTGTCGTTCGAGGTGCCCGAGTATACGGCGGAGGTGGAT
>JAXMIV010000763.1:0-2506 GCA_034377045.1 Prosthecobacter sp.
TGGCACTTGTGAAATTTCACCTGAACCCGCCATTTGTCAATCACCGGAGATCGAGGTATTCCCTTAAGCCGAGCGAATCGCCCAGCGCAGTTTCGCCGAGGACGACCGGGGATTCAAATGCCGTTCCGCCGCCGTGGCGCGGATGATTTCTTCGGCCACTTCCGCGTAGAGGCCGCCCCTTTGCCCCTCTTGAAACGCTTTTTTCACGCGCCGATCCTCGCCGGAATGAAAGGTCAGAATGGCGGTCCGCCCTCCCGGACGCAAGGCTCCGGGCAAAACCCGAAGGAGCGTGTCCAAGGCGGCAAACTCCTCATTCACCGCGATTCGCAGGGCTTGGAAGACTCGGCGTACGGTGAGGTCGATTTCATCAGGCGGCAGACGCCCAGGCAGAGCCCGGCGCACCGCATCCGCGAGAGCGCGGGTCGTCATGATCGGAGTCTGCCGGGCGGCATTACTGAGACTTTGGCCCAGGAGCGCAGCGCGCGGCTCATCGGCATTCTCTTCGAGCAGGGCCTGGAGCTTTTCCGTCGAGATTTCAGCCAGCAGTGCAGAGGCGGGTTTGCCGCGCTGCGGATTCATGCGCATGTCTAGGGGGCCATCATGCTTGAAGGTAAAACCGCGCGCGGGGTTGTCGATCTGCATGGAGGACAGTCCCAGGTCTGCAAAAATCACGTCCGCGCCCTCATGCCAGCCCTGTTCGGCGAGGGCTTTCGTCAGCCCCGCAAAGTTGCAACGGCGCGCGGTCCACGTGTCCGAGCCCATGCCTGCGGTGCGGAGACGGCTTTCCGTGCGGACAATTTCAAGGGGATCGGCATCAAGACTGAGAAGTTGGCCGCCTGGCTGAACGGCTTTCCAAAGAGCCTGCGTGTGCCCGCCGTAGCCGAGGGTGCAATCCACCACCCGCTCTCCCGGCTTTGGGAGCAGGCATTCGATCACTTCTGCCACCATGATGGGCACATGCTGTCCGGCGGGAGTTTTTCCAGAGGCGATGACCTTGGCCGCCTCGCCGGGGTATCGATCCGGGTTGAGCTCTTTGTATTTGTCCTCGAACCGACGCGGATTCTTGCCGCTGTAGCGCGGCCGCCGCTTGCGCACCGGAGGCGTGCCTCCCTCGGCCTCAGAGTTCATTGTACTTGAGGTTGTTGCCCCGCGCTTTGTCCGCCGGATAACGCAATTCATTGCGCTCCAATTTCGCCTGCATCGCCTCGGCGAGCGGGATGTTCAGGTTATGCGCCAGTTCAAACAGAAGAATGCCGACATCGGCAATTTCATCGGTAATCTCCGCGCGCTTGTCGATGGTGACCTGCTCCGATTGCTGCGGCGTTTTCCAAACGAAGTGCTGCAGCAGTTCTCCCGCCTCCGCGGTGATCGCCACGGCGAGATCTTTGGGATTGTGAAACTGCCGCCAATCCCGCGCATCGCGGAAGGCGCAGATGCGCTGGGTAAGGCCTTCGATGGTCATGGCGGCAACAAACGCGCTGAGGCGAAGTCTGCAACCTCCGCCATCGTCAGATAATATTGGCGAAAAGAGACGTTCAGTCAGTCCCGCCATCATGAAATCCGCTTTTGCCTTCCTGCTTACTCTGTGCGCCGTGGCCTCTTACGCCGCCGACGCTCCCGAGCCAGCCGCGCCAAAAAAGGCGGCAAGTCCGCCCATGCCCTCGCCGACTTTGGCGAATGTGCCCTATGGCGCCGATCCAAAGCAGGTACTGGACTTCTATAAGGTGGAATCCGCGAAGCCCACTCCGCTGCTGTTCTTCATCCACGGCGGCGGCTGGGTGGCAGGCAGCAAGAGCGCGGTCGATGGCATCCACGAATGCCTGGCGGCTGGCATTTCGGTCGTGTCCGTCGAGTATCGCTTCATCCAGCAGGCGATGCTGGCAGGCATCAAGCCACCGGTGGAGTGGCCGCTGTACGATGCGGCGCGCGCACTGCAATTTGTCCGGAGCAAGGCGGGCGAATGGAACATCGACAAAGAACGCATCGGGGCCAGCGGCGGCAGCGCCGGCGCGTGCAGCAGCCTATGGCTGGCATTCCATCCCGATATGGCCGACCCGAAAAGCAGCGACCCGGTCGCGCGGGAATCAACGCGGTTGTGGTGCGCGGCAGTGATCGGGGCTCAGACGTCGCTGGACCCGAAGGAACTGAAGGAGTGGACGCCTAACAGCAGGTATGGCGGACACGCGTTCGGATTCTGGGATGGGGTTGACCGGAAAACGAGGGACACGCACTTTGCCGAGTTTCTAGCCAACCGGGAATCGGTGCTCTCATGGATCAAACTGTATTCACCGATTGAACACGTGACGGCGGACGACCCGGCCATCTACATGACCTATACCGCCGCGCCCGCGCTGGGACAGGAGCAAAGGGATCCGACTCACACGGCCAACTATGGCGTGAAGCTGCTGGAAAAGTGCAAGGCGCTGGGTGTTCCCTGCGAACTGTACTATCCCGGCGCCACCGATGCGCCGCACAAGACCGCACACGAATACCTGATCGACAAGCT
>JAXMIV010000764.1:0-3101 GCA_034377045.1 Prosthecobacter sp.
TCATCGCTGAGTTCCAGCGTGGTGGCCGGTTTGCCGGAGTCGAGATGCGGGATCAATTTTTCGCAGAGGGCGACTTCAGCCTTGGCGGCTTTGTCACCGGTCTTGGCCGCCTTGGCCTGACGATCCTTGCGTTTCTGCACCGCGGCGAGATCGGCGAGGATCAGCTCAGTATTAATGACCTCGATGTCGCGGACGGGATCCACGGTGCCGGATACTTGATGGATATCGGCATCCTCAAAGCAGCGCACGACCTGGACGATGGCATTGACCTCACGGATGTGGCTGAGGAACTGGTTGCCGAGCCCTTCACCGGAGCTGGCGCCTTTGACGAGGCCGGCGATGTCCACAAACTCGATGGCGGCCGGCACGAGTTTCTTGGAACTGGAGAGCTTGCTCAGGGCCGCCAGGCGCGGATCGGGCACGGTGACGACGCCGACGTTCGGGTCGATGGTGCAAAATGGGTAATTGGCAGCCTGCGCTTTCTGCGTCTTGGTGACGGCATTAAAGAGCGTGGATTTGCCGACGTTGGGAAGACCGACGATGCCTGCGGAGAGCATGGAATGAAAATGGGGTTGAAAAAGAGCGAGAGCGAGAGCGGGGGAATTCAGCGCATCGCGCCCCGGGGGGCAAACCTTTATTCCAGTAATCAGAGCCGGCGTCGAGACGTCGAGGCGCTCAGCGCTGAACCGGAACCATCAACAAAGCACCCGCATTCAGTGCCAGCTCCGCCATCAATTGGACCGCGCCAAAGCGATTTCCCCGAATTTAACCATTTCGAATTTGTTTCGAGTTTCGAAATTCGGATTTCGGATTTCGGATTTTCAGCATGGCGCCGCTATTTTCGTTTCGGCCCCAATACAACCAGATCCTCGACAAAATAGACCTGCAGCATGATCCCCAGCCAGTAGAGTGGCAGGAGCAGGATGCCGAATCCCGCCGTAGCCGTGGAGGCCACAATGGCGGCGAAGATGGCGAAGGCGGCGCCCAACATGTAGAGCGCGCCGGTGAGGCGATGCCCTTTATAGATGTGTCCGAGGCCGGGAATGACGCTCAGGGCGACGGCCACTTTGTCCCGGACGCTTCCTTGGGGATTCTGGTCTGATTCGGCGCCGGCGACCCAATCGCAGTGGGTGCAGGCGTTGGGGTTTTCCGGCGAAAGCGGCGAGCCGCAGAGCGGACAGGTGAGCGACGCCGTGGTGCGAGTTGAGTTGGCTTCGATGCTTGGCATGTTTTACTCTGGGTTTGGATTGTTGAATCGCCCTGCCGTGACCCTGGCATAAATTAGCCACGATCATGCTGGGTCGCACTCAGTAAAGATTCTCCTTATGCCCACCCCAAAGCTCGCCGCCATCGTGTCCCATCTCGACCGCTATCTGCGTCATGCCGAGGTGACCGACTACTCAGGCGCCTGGAATGGCCTGCAGGTGGAGAATTCCGGCCGGGTGCGCAAGGTGGGCGCGGCGGTGGATGCCTGCGCGGCCACGATCGAGGCGGCGGTCGAACAGGGAATCGACCTGCTGCTGGTCCATCACGGGCTTTTTTGGGGCGGTGTGCAGCCGCTCACTGGCGTGACGCGACGCAAAGTGAAGATGGCCTTCGATAACGACCTGGCCATTTATAGCTCCCATCTGCCCCTCGATCTCCACCCGGAAGTCGGCAACAACATGCTGCTTTGCCGGGCGCTGGGATTCAAGAAGTGCACGCCGTTTTTCCCATCCAAGGGGCAGGCGATCGGGCTGCAGACCCGTCTGACACTCAGCCGTGAAGATTTGACAAGGAGATTGGAGAAGGTGCTGGGAGTGAAACCACACCTCAGTCCCGGCGGACCGGCCAAAACCACGAAGATCGGCGTAGTCACCGGTGGCGCCGGCGGAGAAGTTGCCCAGGCCGCGGCCGAAGGCGTGGATACCTTTATTACCGGTGAGGGCCCGCACCATTCTTATACCGCGGCGGAAGAGCTTGGGGTGAACCTTTATTATGGCGGCCATTACGCCACGGAGACATTCGGCGTCAAAGCATTGGCGGCTTACGTAGGCACGCGTTATCGGGTTCCATGGGAATTCCTCGATCATCCAACAGGCCTTTGAAGCCAATCAGCCATCCAGCGGGTAGGATCGACCGCGCGTTCTTTCAACGCGATCCGGTCACGTGCGCCCAGGAATTGATTGGATGCGAACTCGTCTGGAACGACTGCACCGGTATTATTGTAGAAACCGAGGCTTATGCGGCGCTGGGTGACGAGGCCTGCCATACCTTTGCGCGTCCTTCCGCCCGGGCCTTTATCGCCAGCCATGCGCCGGGCGCCGCTTACGTGTATTTCAATTACGGGATGTATTGGCTGTTTAATGTCCTCGTTAAAGGCGGCAGTGAGGACGGATTTGTCCTTATCCGGGCACTGGAACCGGTGCGAGGGATCGATCTCATGGAGCAGCGGCGTTTTCCGGGTAAATCGGGTCCGGTGCCGGCAAAGAGCCTTTGCTCGGGTCCGGGCAAGCTGACGATCGCGATGGGGATCGACGGAACCGACCACGGCCGGGATTTGTGCCAGGATCGGAAAGTCGGTTTTCACCGGAATGGCGCAACGCCGGCGAGTTGGGTGAGCGACGGCCGGGTCGGAATCAGCAAAGCCGCGCATTTTCCGTGGCGATTCCTCGCCCCTGAAAGCGCATTTGTCAGCGCGAAACACGGCCTCTTACAGAGAAGCGCGAAATCACGGTGTGAATAAGTAGAGGCTTCCGCACTCCGTCGCGGAATGGGGGAGTTTTTCACACAAGTTATTCACAGACCCATAAACCGCACTCCATCAGCTCCATATCCATAACATCACACAATATATGTCATATGAAATGGAATCCACCAAAGGGACAAGCCAATTTTTCCCCTGCGCGCTTCGGCGGTGGCGTGCATCGTCATCCGGAGAAGCTCTTTCGTGGCACCTCGAGCCTTGAAAATGACATCGCGGGCGGCTTCCCATGCGGCATGCGCGACGAGTTTGAGCGGCACCCGGTCAACGGCCTGGAGGGCGGAGTCGTGCGCCAAACTTTCTTGGCTGGCTGCCGCTAGACGCCGTACAATTCCATCTTCCACCTCTAAAGCCATGC
>JAXMIV010000765.1:0-2553 GCA_034377045.1 Prosthecobacter sp.
CGGCGAGTTGCCAGGTCACATCGGCATCTTCAGCGGCATAATCCGCGACCTTTTGCGGGTCGGTGGCCGCTACGTCGGCCATGGTGGCCATGCCAAAGAGATCCTTCTCGGTGCCAATGATGGCCGTGATCGGGATCGGTGTGTAGCCGAGATAAGCCTCCGACAGGAAATCCATGTTGTGCCGCTGTTCCGGCTCGATCAGGGAATGAGCGAGCATGGGATCGAACCACGGCCCCTTAACGTCGATGCCGTGGGCGAGAAGCACGGACAGGTCGAATTTCATGTTATGCGCGATTTTCTCAGCTCCGCGGCTTGCATCTTCGAAGACGGCGCGAAATTCCTCGAGCACCTGGCGCGCTTCCACCTTGTCACGAGGAAACAGCGTGAACCAGCCTTCATGCGCCTTCCAGGAAAAAGAGATGCCCACGATCGCGGCATCGCGTGGGTCCAGGGAGGTTGTTTCGGTGTCAAAGCAGAACGAGGGCTGCCGGAGAAGCTCGGTGATCAGGGCGGCGCGTTCGGCGGCGGTGCGTACCAAGCGGTATTGATGCGGCGTGTCGGCGATCGTGCGGAGTTGTGACGGCACTGATTGCTGGGCCGTTTCTTCAGCAATGAAAAGGTCGCCAGACGATTCGGCTTTGGGTGCGGCGGCGGCAGCTTCCGCATTGAGCATTCGCCCGCGCCCGGCCCTGAAGTCGTCGCCATAAAGACGGCGTCCAAGGGAGTTGAACTCAAACTCCATCAGCAGCGCCTTGAGGGCATCGTCATTGTGGCTCTTGATGACAAGCTCCTCCGGATTCACCTCCAGGGGCGCATCGTGCATGATGGTGGCCAGTTTCTTCGACAGCAGTGCCTTCTCGGCGCCCTGTTCGATCTTCTCCTTCTGCTTGCCCTTGAGCTGGGCTGCGCCGGCCAGGAGATTTTCGACACTGCCAAACTGTTGAATGAGCGTCGCTGCGGTCTTTTCCCCAATGCCTGGGATGCCGGGAATGTTATCCACCGCGTCGCCCATAAGCGCCAGGATGTCGATGAGTTGTTCGGGACGCTCGATGCCCCATTTCGCGCAGACTTCCGCCACGCCGAGAATCTCGACGTCGCTGCCCTGGCGCCCGGGTTTGTAGATCTTCGTGTGCTCGGAGACAAGCTGGCCGAAGTCCTTGTCCGGTGTGACGAGGAAAGTCTCGAAGCCTTCCAACTCAGCCCGTTTGGCGAGGATGCCCATGATGTCATCCGCTTCATAACCGTCACGGGTCAGCAACGGGATATTCATGGCCTCCAGCAGACGCTTGATCTGGGGAATCGCCGCTGCAATGTCCTCCGGCATCTCCTGCCGCTGCCCCTTATACTCGGGAAAGATCTCATGGCGTGGCGTTGGCGCGGAGGTATCCAAGGCGACCGCCAGGTGCGTCGGCCCCTGATTCTTCAAAATATCGAGCAGGGTATTGGCAAAGCCGTAGAGGGCGGACGTGTTGAGACCGTCGCTGGTGCGGATGGGCGACTTGATGAGAGCAAAGTGCGCGCGGTACAGCAGCGCCATGCCATCGAGCAGAAAGAGGCGTTTGGACATTGGGTTCAGGATAGCGGGGATGTCCGCATCGTGAAGCGGAAAGGTGACATCCATTTAATTGAGCGTCTGCCGTGGAGCGGGGGCCTCTGGCAAGCCTTTTCCACATTCTGAGTGTGCCAAAATTGGCGATGATTGCGCCTTCCTTGGCAAAGCCTGCCAGGGATGACATGCCCTGCGTGAGGCTGCGTAGTTGGAGGTATGAAAGCGCTGCATTACCTGCTTTTGACAACCTCCCTCCTGTTCACGGCTGACCTCCACGCCGCTGACACCGCCGCCGCGTCCAAGCGGATTGACGAACTTCTGGCCCAGGGCTGGCAAAAGCACCAGATCAAACCAAACGCCCCGGTGACCGACGAAGTGTTTCTGCGCAGGACGTACCTCACCGTGGTCGGCCGTATTCCGACCTTGGAAGAGGCGCAAAGGTTTTTGACCTCCAAGGACCCGGCCCGCCGCGCCAAGCTCATTGATTCACTGCTCGCCTCTGATGGTTATGTACATCACTTTTTCAACTACTGGGCCGATGTGTTGCGGGCGCAGAGCCAGGGGGTGGGGGACAGTACCACCTCGCAGAACTACCTGAACTATATCCGCCAGTCGCTTCGGGAGAACAAACCCTACGATCAACTCTCTCGTGAACTGATCAGCAGCGAAGGGGCCTGTTTTGATAATGGCGCCATCGGCTACTACATGCGGGACCGTGGCATGCCGCTCGACAATCTGTCCAACACCACCCGTGTCTTTCTCGGCACGCGCATGGAGTGTGCCCAGTGCCACGATCATCCTTTTGACAAATGGTCGCAGAAGCAGTTCTACGAGATGGCGGCGTTCACCCACAACATGACCGCCACAAGCTATCGCTCCGCGGGCAGTGAGGAGGTGGGCAAGATGATTCGCCAGGACAAGTCGTTGGACAAGGAGACGCAGGATCTCATGCGCCAAGCGATTACCGAGGTGACTCGGACGCTGCGGGACACCTTGGTGGTGCA
>JAXMIV010000766.1:0-3277 GCA_034377045.1 Prosthecobacter sp.
AGCGAAGGGATCATCGCTGTCGAGCGCTGGCTTTGTGATGCTTCGTTTCACTATGGCAGCCTTCGTCGCGACATCATCCCGCCCCACATATACCACGCGATACAGCCCGCTCTGCGTTCCGCGTCCACCGGTCGTGAACCACAATGCCCCATCCGGCCCGATGCAGCCATCAGTCACGTTCATCGGCCTTCCGCTCATGAATGTCTCCTGGGTTCCCGCATAGCTCATGCCCTTCGTTTTCATGGTCACTGCAATGATCCGACCATAGGCCCAGTCGAAACAGAAGAGGGCGTCTTGATATTGCGCCGGAAATTTCGCGTCATAGCCAAAGAACACGGCGGTGGGTGATGCGAGGCCGATGTCCACGACGCCCGGCAATGTGTCCGCGCCATAGGCGGGGTAGCGCCCGGTGCCGCGACGCCAGCCATAGTCCGCACCCGGCACCACATGCAAAATGCGATTGGGCATATACCAGGACGCACCCACATCGCGCTCCATGTCGGCATCAAAGGTGAACAGCTCGCCATCCTTGTTGAAGGCGACATCCAACGGATTGCGGAAGCCACCGGCCATGAGCTGCACCTCGCTGCCATCGGGCTTCACGCGCAACACATGACCGGCGGGCAACTCCACGTTGCCATCGAACATGCTGCCATCCCACGGGTTGGGAAGCAGTTGATCATTCGCATAGTTTTGCAGCGGCGACTTGGACGAGATGTTCTTCGGCAGCAGCACGTTGTTGCCATGCGCCACATACAACCAGCCATCGGGCCCCATCTTGAAGTGATTGCGACCATGCCCCACGCCGCCCTCCGTGTGCATGATTTCGCGGACATCTTCGTAACGCCCATCGCCATCCGCATCGCGCAGCCGGTAGAGTCCCTTGCTGTTGTTGGCATTCGCAAACAACACATCATCCGCATACAGCAACCCGCGACACTCCAGCAACGTGTCCTCGATCACCTCCATGCGTTGCGTCTTCGGATCAAACCGCAGCAGCCCGCGCTTCTCACGCGCGAGGGTGATGCGACCCTGAGGATCAAAGGTCATCGCCACCCACGAGCCCTCTTCGACCGATGCGGAACGCACCAGCTCTGCCTTGAACCCCGCAGGCAGTGTGAATGTGCCCGGATCAGTCGCCAGGCTTTGCGTGCCGGGCTTCGCAAGCTGCCATGAGTTGTAGGCATCAAAGGTCTTTTTGAAATCGAAGGGATTCGCCTGCGCATCCATGGGCGAGGCTTTTATCACCACACCGCTGCCGCCCTTCCATGTCGCATCAGTGATCATCCACGTCTTGTTTGCCAGATCACCATTCAGCTCCAGCAAGGCCGCCACACGACCTCCCTTCGTCTTGAGTCGCAAGACATTGTCACCCGCTCGCACGAACTTCGTGACATCCATTGAGACCGACTGCTCCTGCGCCACTGCCTGTCCCACCGATTGATCATTCAAGACCACCTCCGCATCCCCAGCCACCAGCAGGATCGCCTTCAGCAGCTTGCCCTCATGACTGAAATGCTGCTCGACCATCGGCGAGCCTTCCAACCACAACGGCACCGGCGGCTTGTTCGCGAGCTGAGCGTGGGACTGGCCAACACACAGAAGCGTGATGAGAAGAAACGGAACAGATTTCATAAAGGATGCCCCTTAAAGCTTTAACCTAACAGGAAAATACAAACCACGGATGACACAAATTTCACGGATCATGAGAGGGATGCTGAAATGATGCGAGGCCATGGCGGACAAGAAGTGAAAAGTGGTAAGTGAAAAGTTCCGAACTGACGCACCGACTTGCCGACGCACCGATTATTCCTAAGCCTTTGATTATCCGTGTTGCCCGTGTAATCCGTGGTTCTCATTCCGTTTTAGAGGTTTATGCATCACTTCAGCTCCGGCGGCAGATTGCCGTAAGCCCACGGTGCTGAGAACGGACGGCGGGACGGCGGGACGGGAACATTGCCGGGCGTCATTTGATTCGCGAGTTCGATACCCGTGTTGGCGAACTGCCGGCCTGCGGAAACTTCCAGGTTACTATAAGAACTGAGACGCGTTTCATAGCCACCGCCTTTCGGTCCCAGCGCCTCCTCGGTGGGCACGTAGCCGACGATGCCGTTGGCCAGTTCCACTGAGAAGGTGAACGGGAACTTGCTCCCTTTCTTGATGTCGAGACCGTATTGCACAAAATACTCCGCCGGGTTCGACACGAACACCGCAGGGCCGACCTGGATGGCCTGCACTTCCACCTCCACCTCGGGCCGCACCTGCATGATCGCATCGAGCATCAGGATTTCTTTCGCGAAAGTCCATTCGGTCACCCCGGATTTTGCGGGGCCCTGCTCGACGAGTTCCAGCGAGTGCTTCACTTTTTCCGGAGTCGGCACACGGCGCTTGACGTTCCAGACCTTCTGCCGCGCGTCCACAGGGATGTCACTGCCCGCGCTCTGTCGGATGAGCAGCAGAGTTTTGAACGCCTCCGCGCCGACGCGACCCCCTACCAGTTCGCACCATTCCTCAGGACCGGGATTTTGAAACTTCGTAAGGTTGTCCACCTGGGTGATGTCACCGCATGCGCCCTGCATGAAAACGACCGGCAAGGCAGCGTTACCGGTCGCGCCTCGCAATGTCTTTTCCATCGACCAAATCCAGTTGGCCGAGATGCCACCGGGGCTGGTCGTGGCATGGCAGGAGAAATTCACCACCACGCCGAGCAGATTGTTCTTCATATCCCACACACCCACGGTGCCGACTTCCGGATCAATGGGTCCGGCGTAATCAATGATGTCGGGGTTGCCCGCGCCGGGATGCGAGAAGCTCAATCCGTTCTTCATGCGGAGACGCCGATTGTAGGAAACCTTGTCCTCATGGCCGGAGCCGACCGCAAGTTTTGCGTCGATGCGGGTGGCATCCGCCTGCGCAACCGCCTCGACAATCTGCTTCTTGAGCAGTTGCAAGTAACCGGGGTTGGAGACGATGGATTTTTCGTTTACCAACTCCTTCACCAATGGCGAAGCCTTATCAAAATCGCCCGGTTCACCCATGCCGATTGGCCCCGATGAATGTGAGTGTGATGCGCCGATGAGCACGGCATCCGGTGAGATCCCGCAACGCTTCTGAATCTCCGCGCGCGCCTCCTGCACGAGATGACGGGTCACAAAAAGCAGATCAAGGCCGACCAATGCCACGCGCTTCTTGCCGTCATCGAAAACCACCGCGCGCACCTTGCAGGGATCATGAAACGTCTTGTGGTAGCCTTTGCCGTAACCACCGGGTGCTTCCA
>JAXMIV010000767.1:0-5971 GCA_034377045.1 Prosthecobacter sp.
CTGCACAGCCGCCATCCGCTGGTTGCGCGCCCATGCGAAGGACTTTAACCTCGACCCGCAGCACTTCGGCGCGTGGGGATCATCGGCGGGCGGACATCTCGTGGCGCTGCTCGGCACGAGCGGCGACGAGAAGGTATTCGATGTGGGCGCAAACCTCGACCAGTCCAGCCGCGTTCAGGCGGTCTGCGATTATTTCGGGCCGACGGATTTTCTACGAATGGGTGGCAGCCACGACGATGCGGACTCCCCGGAATCACTCCTCATCGGCGGGCCGATCCAGCAGCACAAAGACAAGGCTGCTCAGGCCAACCCCATCACCTATGTGAGCAAGGACGATCCGGCATTCCTCATTGTGCATGGGACGAACGATCCGGCGGTTCCACTCAAGCAGAGCGAGTTGCTTCACGCGGTACTGACGAAGGCCGGAGTGGAGTCCAAATTGCACCTCATCGAAGGCGGCGGTCACGGCGGGCGGGGCTTCACCGCGCCGGAGGTCATCGAACTCGTGAACCGCTTCTTCGACCGCCATCTCCAGCCACCCAAACCCTGAGACGCGACATGAACACACACACACTCCTCCGCATTTTCTTACTCGTCATCGCGATGACAGGCCGCGCGGCGGAGACCACGCCGGCAACCGCCCCACAAACGCGCCTCGCCTCGCGCGCAGGCTGCGCGCTCGAAGGTTTTTCGATGGGCGGATTCGGCGTGATGAAGCTGGGCGCGAAGTATCCGCAGACGTTCTGTTCGCTGCTCACCTACGGCGGCGCGCTGGTGGAGGAGCAGACGATGCCGGTGCGGCACTCCGGCACGTTCACACTGATGTTCGGCGGCAAGGTGGAACTGTTCCGCGAAAGTGATCTAAGGGTGTGGATGAAGAAGTACGCCGACGAGGTGCGGCGCTCCGTGCGGATTCGACAAGTCATCGGCACGAAGGACGCCACGAGCACGGAGAACCAGCCCGGCTCCGGCACCTGGCTGCTGCTGCTGGCGGAAGATTCCACCGCGCTGCCGAAACTGACCCAACCATGAAACACCACCTCATATTTCCTATGCATTCATCCACGAAAACACCCCATCGCATCATCGTTTCGCTCCTCATCCTCCTCGTCGCAGGGGTATCCGCCGAGTCCGCGTCCGGCCCTGGCGCACGGCCCAACATTCTCATCGCCATCGCGGATGACATGTCGTGGGCGCACACGTCGGCGGCGAGGTGCAAAGGCGTGAGCACGCCGAACATTGACCGCGTGGCGAGGAACGGCGTGGTGTTTCGCAACGGCATTTGCGCCGCGCCGGGCTGCTCACCCTCGCGCGCGGCATTTTTCACCGGACGGCATGTGTGGATGAATGAGGAGGCCAGCACCCATCACGGGCTGTTTCCTGCGAAGTTCGCCACGTTTCCCGACCTGCTGGCGAAGGCCGGTTACACCACCGGATTCACCGGCAAGCCCTGGTCGCCGGGCGAATCCGCGCCAGGGCGCAAGGACAACCCCGCCGGGCCAGGCTTCAGCGGCCGCAAGCTAACGCCGCCTTACTCTGGCATCAAGGACAACGACTACCCGGCGAACTTCGCGAACTTCCTCGCGAAGCGAAAGCAGAACGCGCCTTTCTGCTTCTGGTTCGGCAGTGGAGAACCGCATCGCGACTATGAGCGCGGCAGCGGATTGAAGTCCGGCAAAAAGCTCGCAGACGTGCAGGTGCCTGGTTTTTTGCCCGACACGCCGGAGGTGCGCAGCGACTTCCTCGACTACTTCACCGAGATCGAGTGGTTCGACCGCAACCTCGGCCTCATGCTCGACGCGCTCGAAAAGGCCGGCGAACTCGACAACACGCTCGTCATCGTCACCGCCGACAACGGCATGCCCATGCTGCGCGCCAAGGCCACCTGCTACGAATACGGGCTGCACGTGCCGATGTTCGTCGCTTGGCCAAAACGCGTGCCGGCCGATCGTGTCGTGGAGGATCCCATCGGCTTCGTGGACCTGAACGCCACCATCCTCGCCGCCGCGCAGGTCGAGCACCCGTCGAAGAGCGATCCCGCGCTCGCCCCTGTGGGCCGCGACTTCCTGCCGTTGCTCACGAGCGACAAACAAGGCCTCGTGAATCCCGATGCCGCCTTCGTCTTCGCGGGTCACGAGCGGCACACGCTCACGCGCCACAACGACATCGGCTATCCCATCCGCGCTCTGCGCACCCCGCAGTATCTCTATCTCCGCAATCTCCGCCCCGACCGCTGGCCCGTCGGCGACCCGCGACGCATCAACAACGCCACCGGTCAGCTCCTTCCGCTCCACGCAGGCACCTACCGCGACATCGACGACCGCGAACCGCTCGATTGGATCATAGAACGCGCTGCCACTTCCGAGAAGTATGCCGCCATACTCGAACTCATCGTCGGCAAACATCCCGCCGAGGAGCTTTACGACATTCAAACCGACCCCGACTGCTTCCACAACCTCGCCGGCGATCCGCAGCACGCCGAGGCCAAGGCCAGGCTCGCCGCGCAAATGGACGCCGAGCTGAAGCGCACCAACGACCCGCGCATCCACGGCCAGAACCCCGACATCGCCGACACCTATCCCAACGTGAACCCGAAGAACAAAATGGGCGAAAGCAACTATCCCGCGCCAGGGCAGCCGTGACCTGAAAAACACCGTGAACCCCGGATTTTACATTTCCCTCATCGCCTCATGCTTGTTGTGGTCCGCTGCGTCGCGTGCCGGAGCGCAGACGCCCGTGTTTCTCGACACCTTCGGGAACGGCGTGGCCGCCGACAGCGAAGCCGTGCCGGTTTTCTTGACATTGAGCAAGCCGGCCAACATCACGATTGCCGAGGCCGGCGGCGCGCTCGTTATCACCGTCGGCGGCGCGGCATGCCCGAACGGCACGCTCTCGCCTCACGTCCGCAGCGGCAATCCGAGTCAGGCGTTCAATTTCTTTAGCCTACAGTTGCAGTTTGCGGCGGACCTCACGCTCACCGGCACCGCGCCGGCCAATCAATCCCTGATGCGGTTTGCGCTCACCGGCTCGAACCAGAGCAACTTCAGCGCGGAAGACGCGTGTGCCGTGCGATTGCGCGCGGACAATCTCGTGACCATTAGCCTCAAACAGGATCGCACTTCGATCTCGCCGGAAAGCGTCGTAACACTGGTCAACAATGTGAACGTCGGCTCGACCATCATCGGCTTCACGCTCACGCTGGACGCGACGAACTACACGCTGGTAGTGGCCCACATCGGCGGCAGCGGCAGCACCACCTTCAGCGGCGGCTCGCTCATCCTGCCCGTGAACCAGCCCGGCTGCGGCACATGGCTGCTGCTGGCGGAAGATTCCACCGCGCTGCCGAAACTGACCCAACCATGAAAGTACCACACCCCATGCGCACTCGATTTCATCTCACCGGCTTTTGCGCGTTCGCGCTGGCTGTCACTTGCTTCTCCCATCTCGCAGCGCAGGAGCAGAGCGCGCGGACGGGCATCAATGATCAAGAAGCACAGGCTGCTTTCCACCGCACCCGCGTCATCGGCTACAGCCAGGTGGGGCAGCCGCGCGGCGGATGGTTCGTCGCGGGTGGAATCTTCGAGTCGCTCGTCGGGAACGACCGCTGGGAGCTGCTCTGGCACGGCGGCGCGGGTGTGGACCGCTGGCATGACCCCAATTACGCGGGCTGGTCGCAGCAGCTCGTCTCGCCCTGCCCCGGCGACACGCCGGTGGACCGCGTGCTGCTGTCGGTGAGCGGCCCCTACGGCAGCGATGAAAAGGCGTGGGCGGAGGCCATCGAAGCGACCATCGCGACGATCTGCCAAAAAATCCCAACGGCGCGGCAGATTATCCTGCAAGCGGTCGTGGGCGGCCCCGACGGCAAGCCCTGTCCTGCGCCTGCGGGCGGACGCAAAGCACGCCCCGGCGGGAAAAGCGGCGGCGACGTGCGCGCCTCCTCGCAGCACCCTCACATCGTCAACGCCATCCGCGCCGTGGTGAAAAAGTACGTGGGCGGTGCGGTGGAGATCGTGGCCGGCTACGAGCCGAAGCTGCGCGCCTGCGAAGAATACGCCGACGCGCTCGGCCATCTCACCCCGGACGGTGCCGCCGCTGTCGCGCGCGTCATCGGCAAGCATTACGCACCGCTCGACCGCAATCCCATTCACACCAAGCCATGAAAACCACCGCCATCTTCCTCGCCGCCGCGCTGTTCGCGGAGCTGACCGTCACGCCGACTCGCGCGGCCTGGACACTTTCTGCCGACCCCGCCGCGATGCGTCCGCTGCCCTCGCAGTGGCAGCAATACTTCGGCATCCATTACGGCACCGCGGCAGGCTACGACGGCCCGTGGTTTCAGACCGTGCGCAGCTACGGCGCGCCGAACATGGGCCTGCCACGCAACGCCGATGGCACGCTCAATACCGCCGCGCTCACCGGCACGCCCGTGACCGGCCCATTTCTCGGCGAGACCTACGCCGTCGGCCCGCAGGACATCCGCAATTCCAACGTCAACAGCCCCGGCCTCGACACACTCGTGCCCGATCTGCTCGCCAACGGGCTGACCACAATCTACCCGACGCCGAACCTGTTTTTCTCACCGCAGCCGGTGAACCAGGATCTCGCCTACGTCACCCTGCGCTCGGTCTATGGCGCGTTCCCGGACGCAGCGACGCAGGTGCTCTGGCAGTGGGGCAACGAAATCAACGGCAAGAACTGGGACCCCTCGCTGACCGACACGCCGCCCAACCAGACGAGCCAGGTGCCGTTCTACGCCGAGGCGTATTTCGCGCGTGGCATTGAGGCGCTCCAACGCGTGTCGCAGGACCTCTACGGCGACAGCCAGCGCATCCCGGTCATGAGCGGCAGCTTCGCCAACATCTACAATGTGAATTACCGCAACTGGATGCGCGACGTGCTCAACTACCAGATCACCGGTACCTACGCGCCCACGCTCGTCGACTCGCCGATCTGGCAGCATGTGGATATCCTCACTGTGCATTATCCCTTCAGCGCGGGCAAGAGCGGCGGCGCAGTCATGCAGGAGATGTGGGATGAATGGATCGTCTCTGGAAAAATCCCCTCACTCTGGGTGACGGAGGACCACGGCCAGCAGGGCGGCGGGCCTTCGACGGTCCTCGCGCGCGGGATGCGCTACCTTGACTGGATCGCCACGAACGGCGCGAATGCCGAGCAAACCCGCCTGGGCTGGTGGGGCACCGACGACCCCGACGATCCCGGCGGCCAGGCCATCGAGGCGGTCAATCTCCTCGGCCAAGTGCTCGCGGGCACGAACATTCGCCAGCGCGCCTTCACGCTTGATGGCGCGGAGATTTTCCTCGTGGGCAATGGCGACGCGGGCAACTTCACCCGGCTCACCATCGCGATTATCCCGCCCGGCGCGGAGGAAGCCAACTCGGTCATCACGCCCGTCGATCCCGGCACCATCACGCTCACCCTGCCTGCAGGCGGGCTCGCTAATGTCGGACCGGCCACCGCCGTGCAATACTCGCAGACGGAGCTTTCGCAGACCTGGACACCTGCGGTGAGCGTCGTCGGTCAGAGCCTGCAAATCACCGTGGGCCGCGCGATCAGCAGCCCGGTGCTCATTAGCGTCCCGCTGGCCTTTTCGGTGTCGACACCCCCGGCCATCACCACCCAACCGGCCAATCAAACGGTGACCATCGGACAAACAGCGACCTTCACCGTGGCGGCAACCGGGTCACCAACCTACCAATGGCAAAAGAACGGTGTTGTCATCCCCGGTGCCACCGGGGCGAGCTATACAACTCCGTCGACTGTCCTGGCTGACAACGGCGCGCTGTTCAGCGTGGTGGTGAGCAACAGCGGCGGCAGTGTCACCTCGGGCAATGCAACACTGACCGTGAACATCACCTTGGTTCTCAGCAGTGTAATCACACGCAAAGCCCAAGGAACACTGGGAAATATTGATCTGGAACTGTTCACCGCAGGTAGTTCCAACATTGAATCG
>JAXMIV010000768.1:0-3980 GCA_034377045.1 Prosthecobacter sp.
TCCACGTCCCTGTACTATTGGATTTCAGCGCAGAGTTTAGAAATCGACCGGGGGATGTCAATCCTTCTCTCCATTCGCCCCAACAAAGGCGGCGATGGCATGGGAATGTGCTGGCGTGATGACCGCGTTGGTACGGCATTCAGCGTCTGAAAACTCGGTGCGGTGCGCGATCCGGCCCGCCTTCCAGACCCAGGCCCGCGGATTGTAGGGGCCGACCTTGCGCGGGTCGCTCCAGGTATGCAGGCCCAGGGTGCGGTCATTCACGGCCGCGGCGATGTGCATCGGTCCGCTATCGACGCTGAGGCAAAACCGCGCCTGGCGCAGCACCCAGATCAACTCTGGCAGGCTGGTGCGATTGCTGAAATCCGTGACGTGGCCGCCACGCGGCACCGGTGCGCCGGAGCTGACGCCGACGATGACCACCGGGCGCGGCGCCAAGGCATCGCATAGGGCTTGCAGCGCCTCGGCGTCCAGTGACTTGCCGGCGCCGCGCGACCAGGGGTGGATGACGATCAGGTCGGCGAGCTCCTGCCAACCTTCCGGACGGCGGCCCTGCGGCAGGGGAAAACTCAGATCGTCAGCAGCGACCGGAATGCCAAAGGCGCGCGGCATTTCCAGATACCGGTCCACGGCGTGCGCCGCGGCATCGACCTGGATCGTGGTGTCATAAAACCAGCCCGCGCCCTCACGGGCATCAGAAAACCCGATGATGGGACGTGAGCCGCGTGATCGCGAGATGAGCGCACTGCGCAGCAGACCCTGAAAATCCAGGACGATCTCCGGCCTTTCCCGGGGCAGGTCGCGCCACTGCGGAACCCAGCGCAGGGCGTTGCCCGGCAGGGCGAGGCCGCGAAAGTTTTTGCGGGGAAAGGGGATCACCTCCCGCAGCAGGGGCGTTCCCTCCAAGAGCGGTGTCCATTCCGTGTTGGCAATCCAGCGCAGTTGCAAATGCGGGTGGGCCGCGTGGATGGCTTGGACCGCCGGCAGTGTGTGTACGATATCCCCCAACGAACTGGGTTTGACGATCAGGGCAGATCGAAAATCAGCCAGTGAGGGCAACGCAGGCGCTCTCATTTGCCCAGGTAGAGACGCTCGCCCAGGAGAGTGGGAAGCCCCGCGGCGCGGATCTTGTCACTGGCCGTGTCAATGTCGTACTCCAGGCGGCGAATGGCGATGGTCTGTGCCTGCGCATCGTAGATGGCATAGGCGGCGCGCCAATCACCGTCGCGCGGCTGGCCGACGCTGCCGACATTGACGAAGTACTTCACTCCGCGTTGAAGTTGGACCTCGTTGCCACGGGCCGCGCGCACGGAGTCATCCTTTTCGAAAATGCGCGGCACGTGGGTGTGACCGTAAAAGCAGACTTGGGTGAATTGGTAGCTGAAGCTCGCCATCGCATCGAAGCGGTTGGTCACGTAGCCCCAGCTTCCGGGAGAATCCAGGGTGGCGTGAACGATGGTGAAATCGCGCACCTGCCGCACCAGTTTCAGATCCGCTAGCCATTGGCGCTGCTCCGTGCTCAGTTGCTCCCGCGTCCACAACAGGGCGGCTTGGGCCAAGGGGTTCAATTCCTCCAAAGTGCCTTCGCCCGCGGCGCCCTCGTCGTGATTGCCGCGCACCACCGGGCAGCCCATTTGCCGCACGATTTCCAGGCATTCGGCTGGATTGGCCGCGTAGCCGACGATGTCACCCAGGCAGACATAATTGGCACAGCCTTGCTCCTGCGCATCCCACAGAACAGTCTGCAAAGCCTCCAGGTTGGCGTGGATGTCTCCAAAAATAGCAAATTTCATCGTGGCGGGATCGATGGCGGCAGGCCCGCGAGCATCATCGGGACAGGGAAAAGGAAATCAAGCAATTCAGCGGCACGAGCAAAATTTGAGGAAGCCTCCGCTCCTGCTGCATGTCTTCAGGGCAGGATCTCCGCCATCTCCGTCTCCCCATGCATCACTTCGGCCAGGACCGGCACGGCGAGAAATTGTTCGAGCACCAGGCGGTTGGAGATGCTCGCGGAATCGCGTTCATCGCGGACATGATTGAGAATGATCCCGGCGCAAACCAGCCCGCGCGCCTGGATATTGCGCACCGTGAGGATCGCATGATTCAGGCAGCCGAGCTTGTTATTGACCACGACGATCACCGGCAGGCCTAGCGCCACGGCAAAATCCGCCATCGTCTCTCTGCCTTGCAGCGGCACCTCCCAGCCGCCCGCGCCTTCCACCAGAACCTGGGAATGCTTCGCCGCCAGAGCGAAGAAGGCCCGCTTGGCCGCTTCCACATCAACCGTGCGGTTTTCGAGGAGCGCCGCAGCGTAGGGCGAGGCCGGGACCTTGAGGTAAATCGGATTCACTTCCTCCAGAGTCAGCGCCTCTTCGCTGGCCTGACGCAAGGCCAGCGCATCCAGCCGGTCGCCGCAAGCGAAGGGCTTGAAGCCCACCGCATCCTTGCCTGCGCGCCGCAGTGCCTCAATCAAGAGGCAGGTGACATAGGTTTTGCCCGAATCGGTGTCGGTGCCGGTGATGAAGTAATGCATGCTGAAGCGATCCCTCATCCGATCTGCGCCAGGATCGACGAGGCGATTTTATCTGCCTGCGCTTCCAGATATTCCACATCCCGGCCTTCGATGAGGAGCCGGATTAGCGGTTCGGTGCCGGAATAGCGCAGGAGCACGCGGCCGTAGTCTCCCAGCTTTTTCTCGGTTTCCTTGATGATTTTTTGCGCTTCGGTGAGGTCCGTGATGGCGGGCTTCGAACGTACCCGCAGGTTGCGGGAGGACTGGGGGAACTTCTTCAGGCACTTGCGCAGTTCGCTCAGCGGCTCGCCGGTTTCCTTCATGATCTTGAGGATTTGCAGGCCGGCGATGAGTCCATCTCCCGTCGTCGCCCAATCGCCAAAAATGATGTGGCCGCTTTGTTCGCCGCCCAGGTTCAGGCCGCGCGCGTGCATTTCCTCCAGGACGTAACGATCGCCCACACCGGCGCGGATAACGCGTCCGCCCAGCCGGGAGACCAAGTCGTCGAGGCCGTAGTTGCTCATGACGGTGACGGCGAGGGTGCCCTGCTTGAGCGTGCCCTTGCGCAGCATGGATTCCACCGCGACCGCCATTAGCTCATCGCCATCCAGCGCGATGGCCTCCTCATCGCACAGGGCGATGCGGTCCGCGTCCCCGTCATGGGCGATGCCCGCCTGCGCCTGCGATTGCCTAACCAGACGTTCCAATTCCTCAACGTGGGTGCAGCCGCATTCCTCGTTGATGTTAAAGCCGTCCGGCTCCGAGTGAAACACCTGCACGTCCGCGCCGAGTTGCTCCAGGGCCTGGGCACTGGTGAAGGAGGCGGCGCCGTGCGCATTGTCCAAGGCCACGCGCATGCCGTCCAGCCGAACGCCACCCATCGAGGCCACGGCGTGGGCCACGTAGCGATCGACACTGTCGGTTAGGCGGCTTACCCGGCCGATGCCGCGGCCTTCGGGCCGGGGAGCTTCCGCCGCGTTGCCAAGGACGATTTTTTCGATGGCGATCTCGGTCTTATCGCTCAACTTGCGGCCATTGCCGTGGACAAACTTGATGCCGTTGTCGTGAAAAGGATTGTGCGAGGCGGAGACGATGATGCCAAAGTCCGCGCCGGTGTCCACGCTCAACATAGCCACCGCCGGCGTGGGGATCATGCCCGCCAGCACCACATCGACTCCGGCCGAATTCAGACCCGCGATCAGCGCGGCTTCCAGCATTTCGCCCGAGGCCCGGGTGTCCCGCCCGATCACGCAGCGCGGCCTTTCCGCGCCATCCGCCTTGCGGCCCAGGATCATGGCCGCCGCCTGACCCAGGCGCATGACGAACTCCGGGGTCATGGGATGACGGTTGGCGACGGCGCGGACGCCGTCTGTACCAAAGAACTGGCGCTTGTCAGACATAGCCGCGCGCTCTAATGCAAAACCGGGTGCAAGTCAAAGCCCCCGGCGAGGACCGAAGGGAAAGAAGG
>JAXMIV010000769.1:0-5284 GCA_034377045.1 Prosthecobacter sp.
TAACGTGGATGCGGACTTCCGTCCCCGCGATGGTGGCAATCCTGTAAGACCATTTCATGCAGTCACCCTACACTACGGCGCGCGAAGGGAAACTGCGCGGCGTATCTTCGTTGCAAACATTGGCTCAGGGCGGCAGGGGAATGTTGGAAATGGCCTCCTTGCCGGCGTGGAAGAGGTTGTTGGAAAAATGCAGGCCCTGGACGCCGGCGGAGATTCGGACCGCGTGGCGAAAGCGGGGCACACGATCGGCTTCCGCAGCCTCATCGCGGCCGGTATTGTAGATGATGTTGCCTTGAATGATCACATCCGTGAGTGGCGGATCATCGGGCATTTGGCCGTTCTCAAAACGCAGTGGGTTGCCATGATCGCCCCAGATCCAATGCGCATGGCCGTGGCCGAATTCAGAAATGATGTTGTTGGCGATGATGGATCCGCCGTCGACATTGGGTGGAACGGCGGGCTTGCCGTCGGCGGCCGGCAGCGCCGGATGCGAGGCGGCGCCGGGCATGAGGCCGATGCTCCAGAGATCATTTTTGATGAATTGATTGCCGATGATCAACACGTGCCGCGAACCGTGCATGGCCTTCATGCCGATAAAGGCGTTGTTGATGATGTTGCCCTGAATGATGACGTGGTCTGAGTGAATGTCGATGCCCTGCGCAGCGTTCTCGATCGAATTGCCAAGGATCTGGACGGCATCGCTGATCTCCGGCGCCGTGACGATGATGGCGGAGCCCTGGTGCCAATTGTCGACACGCTCCGCGTCCCAGACCTTCTGGCTCATGAGGCTGCCTTTGACGGCGTTCTTTTTGACAAACTTGCCCAGGTCAAACTTCTGTTGAATCTCCGGCGTGGGCAGAAGATTTTCTTCAATGACCCGATTGCCCTGAATCAAGGTGCCGGGACTGTAGCTGACGGAAATGCCGGTGCCGTCGATGCACTTGAAGGCGTAACCATAAGCATCGCTGGCAGTACGATCATCGACGGAGATGCGCATGTAATTGCGCACAAGACAGTCGCGAATGCGCGTGCCGGTGCTTTCGCGAATGGCGATGGCGCCGGAGATCGTGCGGTTGTCGATGACTTGGAGACGGTCGAGCCACAGGTCGCGGCACTTGATGGCCACCACAGCTTCGTTGCGCGTGTCTTGCTTGCCTTCCGGGCGGGTCAGCGTCAGCTCGCTGAGGCGCGCGCCTTGAATATTCTCAATCGCAATGATCGGCGCTTCCGGGTTGGTTTGGATGATGCGGCCCGGACCGCGGAGACCGCAGCCCGGAGTGCGGAGACTGATCTTGGCGGAGATGATATGATCGCCGGCTGGAATGTGGATGACACGTCCGGGATTGGCATCGAGCGCCGCCTGAATGGACGGATAATTCGCGGCGGAGAGCTCCTGTGGAACGGCGGGCTTGTCTTCGGCGTGAAGAGTTGGCCTGACTAGAAGGATGAAAAGGAGGAGGAAGACGGGAAGAAAACGGGGCATGCTGGGAGAACGGCGCCTTTTCTAGAGAAGATTCAAGAGATTGCCGATTCGATCTAGGAGTCGGAGGGGAAGGCTTCGGCGGACATGCGCAATTCGGCCTCCTGGCGCAGGGCAGAATCGGCGGTGCGGCGAGCCCCGGTCCAGGCGCAACCGAGGGCGAGCACCAGGAGTAAAAGAAGGGTCGTGGCGGGCACACTCGTACCGGCGGGCTGACTGCTGGAGGCGGCAGGCGCTTTGAAGAGGGACTCGATCCGGCGATGGAAGCGAGTTTTGCCGGAGCCGAGAAAACCAAGGGCGAAGGCCAGCGTTCGTGACGAAGGCAGAATCAGAGAGAGAAGATCGCTGGCGTAGTCCGCCGGGTCATCAACACCGACAGCGGCGCGATCCGCCCAGCGTTCGCATTCGTCGCTCCAGCGTGAGGCCAGAACCCACGCTAGAGGATGAAACCACAGGGCGATGCGGAACAGGTGCATAAGGCCATGCCAGAAGGCATCTCCATGGCGGACGTGATGCCACTCATGGCGCAAGGCGCTGGCCTGAAGACGGGATTGCCAGGAGGGCCAACCGGCGGGCAAAAGTACCGTGGCAGGCAGGGTGGGCAGCACCATGGGGGTACCTGTCTGAAGGCAAGTGCGGAAGTGCCGGGTCACGATGGGTGGCGTGAGCCGCAGGATATCAGCCACCTGGGCTGCCGCCATGGCTGAAAGCGGAAGGGACGATCGGCGGAGCATTAGAACGCGTGCCATCTGGAAAACCAGCCTAACAAGACCTATCGTAACGCCGGCCAACCAGCCGAAGAGCAGGAAAGCAGCCAGGGAAGGATGGCTCGCGACTGGAAGGACGGCTGCGTACGAAATGGGAGGCAACAGTTCCGCGGCCTCCAAACTCCAGCGGAGGCCGGGAAGCATCGCCACGAGGATGGCGGCGGATTCCAGACTGCGGCGGCGCCATCTGCTGTTGGGCACGGGAATGGCCAGGGCCGCGGCCAGCAGCACTGTGGAGGAGGCAAGGAACCAAAGCATCGCCGTGAGAGGGTCAGGGTTTGCGGGCGGACCGCTGCGCATCGATCAGTGCCTGGAGGCGCTCGATCTCGGCAACGGACATCTTGCGTTCGGACGGGTCAAGAAGGTTCGCGACCAACTCCGAAGGGGAATCGTCGAAGAAGGTGGTCAAAAGCCGGCGGAGCGCGCCCCTGCGGGCCTTGTGGATCGGCTCCTGCGGTGAATACACATAGTGGCGGGCGCCTTCAGGCTTGACGGCTTTGGCCAGATTCTTTTCCACAAGCACACCCAGGAGGGCGCGCACAGCGGAGTAATTCGGCGACTCCGGCAACTCCGCCTGCACCTGCACCGCCGTGGCCTCGCCTAGGCGGTAGAGGATCTCCATCGCCTGGCGTTCCTTCTTGGAAAGGGTGTCTGTGATGGCCTTGGGCACAGGGTCAGTTTCCCGCTTGCCGGAAACTTGGCAAGGACTAATGCAGAAAAAACTGCACTTTGATCTTGACGCCGGTCAATATGTGCAGAAAAATCTGCACATGAGCGACAAAACATATCCTGTTGGCCTTCGGCGCGGCATCAACTTTGGTCTGGGCTTGCTGCTGACCCTGATCCTTTCGCAATGCATGAGCCACGTCTCGCCACCTCCGCCGCCAGCCGAAGGTTATGTCAGCCGCGCGCCCGCTGCCGGAAAGTTGCGCGAACGTCCGGGCCTGGGCACACAACTGGGTGAGGAGATCCGCGATGTCTCCACCTCGACCATTTTCTATCGGAAATCCGTGGGGACTCCGGATGCGGTGGCATCTTTCCACTACAATGATGCGGAAGGCGCCAAGCTGATGGCGGAAATGAGCGGCCGGGCGATCAAGCGCAGCGGCTCATTTGAGCTGGTGCCTGGAAAGCTGCGCGTGTCTGTAGTGTCCCGTTACTCCTGGAGTGGCGGCGGTTACGACCACTACTGGGCGGGTGGGAAGGCCTATGTGATTGGCGTTCCTGGAGAAGGCTATCGGTTGCAGATTGAGAATCTGACGAAGACGCGCATGGAAGTGGTGATTTCGATCGACGGCCTGGACGTGCTGGATGGTCAGGTGGCGTCGGTTCACAAACGCGGTTACATCATTGCAGCACGATCCACGGCCTCCATTCGCGGGATGAGAGTTGGCGGCAAGCTCAAGGAGTTGCTCTTCGGCACCGTGGCGGCCTCCCGTGCCGCGACTGCCTTTGGCGAGAAGGGCGCGCGCAATGTCGGAGTGATCGGCGTGGCCTGCTATGAAGAGGACGAGGCCGCCAGGCGCCGAGTGCGTGTGCAGGAGAACTACCTGCGTGACGGTGCGCGCGCGTTTGGCGTCGACTGATCCGCCTTCCGTTTAAGCGCCTGATCTTGGACGCTTGGGCTTCGCGGGAATCGGGGTGGACTTGGCCAAATCCCTGACGGTGTGGGCATCCAAGACGTCAAAAAACGCGCGGCGGGCGTGGAACAACATAGGCTTCAAGTGGCACGCTCCCGCGATCGGGCAGGTATTCGTCTTCGGGGTAAAGCACTCCACCAGCTCCCAACTTTCGGTCTGGCGCACGATCTCTCCCACCTTGGCGTCCGGCGTGTGTTCCGCCAGCAACAGCCCGCCGCCGCTTCCACGTGTCGACTCCAACCATCCCGCCTTGGTCAGTCGCTTCGCCACCTTCGTGAGGTGATTGAGGGAAACGCCATAAAAGTCCGCCATCTCCCGCGTGGTGACCTTCTGCTCAGGCCGGCCCATCATGTAGATGAGGACCCGTAGTGCATAGTCGGTATGGTACGTCAGTTGCACAGGCGAAGAGAGGTGAAGAACAATTTTTGCACTGCCCTTCCAATTGCATTGAAAGAACGATTTGTTAAATAGGTATATTAAATACCTGTTATGACAACTTCTTTAAATGTCTCCCTCGGCGACCTCAACGGCCGTCCCGAAATCGAGACGTTGGTCAACGCCTTTTACCAAAGGGTGCGTGCCGACGATCGGTTGGGTTTCATCTTCGATGAAGTAGCCGGCACGGATTGGTCCAGCCATTTGCCGAAGATGTATGCCTTTTGGGAGACCGTTTTGTTTCGCAGCGGCGGCTACACCGGCAATCCGCTGGCCGCGCACGCCCGGTTGGTGCCGCTCACCGCCATGGGCCGTGCCCAATTCGACCGCTGGCTGGCGCTCTTTCGCGCGACAGTGGACGATCTCTTCGCCGGCCCGCATGCGGAGCACATCAAGAGCTGTGCCGCCGATATGGCGAATGTCATCCACAGCCGCATCAACAATGTCCCTGATCCGCGCACGGATCCGGCCAAGCTCACTGAAGAGCAGCGGGCCCGCTATGCCTCCTACCGAGCCGGAGCCGCCGACCCCCATCTTGCCCACCCCCTCAAAGTGGGGGCGTGACGCAAATTAGAGAAACCAACCCACCCAAGTGCATCATCCAACCATGAAGAAAACACTCGCCCTCATCGTCATCGGCCTGTCCCTGGCTGTTCATGCCGCCGATTCTGCGGTCCAAGAGCCGCTCAACACGGTATGTCCCATCAGCGGCAAACCCGCGAATCCAGCGATCACCAGCGTTTACGAAGGCAAGACCTATGCCTTTGCCGAAGAGGCCTGCCGCAAGAAGTTCGAAGCTGACCGTGCCGCCAGCATTTACCAGCAGATCGGCGGGCAGGCAGCCATCGATGCCGCTGTTGAGATCTTCTACGTCAAGGTGCTGGCCGATGAGCGGGTGAAATACTTCTTTGATGATGTCAGCATGATCAAGCAGAAGCGAAAGCAGAAGGCGTTCCTTTCCG
>JAXMIV010000770.1:0-2949 GCA_034377045.1 Prosthecobacter sp.
CAATGTCCCCAAGGTGCGCCTCCGCCTGGAGGAAGTCCTCAGTGCGACCGGGGCGCGGGCCGAGATCGTCATGTCCGGCGCCTCGGCTTCCTGGCATGACCTGGTCCTCTATCTCATCGCCCGCCAGGTCGGCCCCACCACCGCCCAGGCCATCGCCAGATTCCTCCTGCTGCAATGGCATCAGGATGGACAAGCTCCCTACGTCCCATTCGCGCCACCCACCGATCATGGCGACGGCATCGTGTTCCAGTTGCAGGAATGGCTGGCCCAACATTACTCCCTGTCCAATCCCGTCGAGGAACTGGTGCGCCGCTCCGGCCTGCCCGCGAGGACGATCCAACGCCGCTTCACCCACGCCACCGGCCTGCCGCCGATTAGCTACATTCAGCAATTGCGGGTCGAAGAGGCCAAACGCCGCCTCGAGCGGACCAGCACCCCGATCGATCAGATCAGCTTCGAAGTCGGCTACGAAGACGCCGCCTCCTTTCGTCGCCTGTTCCGCCGCATCACCAATGTCACGCCCGGCGACTACCGCCGCAAATTCCGCCTCCCCGCCTTCGCCGCGGGGCAGGCCAGGTCAACCACCTGAGCGCAGGAAGGAGACGCGCCTATGGATCGTATGCCGAAGGCATTAAATCATCCAGCCTGGGGTTGCGAGGAACGAGCTACCCTAGGTAACGAACAAAGCGCTGCGCTCCCTCCGTCCCGGCGCAGCCGCATCTCCGCCAACCTTACGAGACCATGAAGTCTACCGTCTATCTCATCCTCTTCCGCGGCGTCGGCGGCAAAACCCAACTCCCGACCAAGGAACTCCGCGAAAAGCTCACGGAAGCCGGCTTTGAAAACGTGGCTACCTACATCAATAGCGGCAACGCCATCCTGCGCAGCCCGCTGAGCCGCGAGAAAGTCGTGGCCACCATCGCCGACATCTGCCGCGCCGAATTCGAATTCGACAAAACCATCTTCGCTCGGACGTTGCAGGAATGGGACGCACTGATCGCCCACAACCCATTTTCCAAAGCCGCCACGGAATCCCCCACCACCGTCCACGCCGCCCTGCTCGAAACACCGCCCAAAGCCGAAAACCTCGAACGCGTCCGCGCCTGCGCGGCCAATGGCGAGGAAATCAGAGTCATTGATGGCGTCGCCTACCTCCACACGCCCCACGGTTTCGGCAAAAGCAAGATGGCCGCGAAATTCGACCAATGGATCGGCGTGACCAACACCGCCCGAAACTGGAACACCGTCCTCAAGCTAGCCGACCTCGCCCGCATCGCGAAAGCGTAGCCGTCGAAAAGCCAACTGGAAGGCTGCTGCTCCGTCAGAGCCCAAACTTGTGGCCGGCTCCGCGGGTGCGTGATTCAAGGAGAGCGTCACCACAAAGCACCCCAACCGGACGAGCGTTGAACCCAAGGAACGACGGTTTTCCAACCATCGACCCGGCACTCCGCCGCAGGCGCCAACTAACGACCACCGCAGAATTTAGCTCCAACAAATCCTCACTCCAAAGGTATACCCTGTGCCATGCCCCCGGAACTCGTTCCATATACGGCACAACCCCGTTCCAAAACACCCAGGCTCCCCACTGCGGAGGCCCCGGCGCTGGATCGCGGACTCGCCATTCTCGAACTCCTCGACACCCTCCCTCAGGGCCTCACACTCACAGAACTCAGCAAAGCCATCGGCAGCCCGAAGAACTCCACCTCGCGCTTCGTCCAAACCTTGATCGCCCGGGACTACTTGCTGCGGGAGGAGGACACGCAGCGGTTTCGGTTGACCGGCAAATTGCTCCGCCTGGGACATCCTCGGATGGCGGATGTCAGTCTCGTGGAATGCGCGCTGGAGGCGATGCGATCGTTGCGCGATGCCGTCGGCGAGACGGTGCAGCTCGGCATTCCCATCGGCGACGAAGGCGTCATCATCGAAAAAATCGAAAGCACCCGTGCAATCCGCATCGGGGTAAACGTTGGATTGCGTTTTCCTTTGCACAACAACGCCCCGGGAAAGGTGCTGCTCGCTTTTCAGCCTCCGCGTTCGCGCGAGAAAACGATCCACCGCATCCCACTGAAACGCTGCACGGAACGCACGATCACCGACAAAGATGCGCTACGGAAGGAATGTGAACAGGTCATCCGACAAGGCTACTCCACGGATCACGGTGAGGCGGACGAAGGCATCCACTGCGTCGCCGCGCCGCTCCGCGACCGCCTGAATGGATTGGTGGCCACAATCTGGGTCTCGGGCATCGCGGGGCGAATGCCCGCCAGACAATTTCCCGCCGTGGCCGCCGAGGTCATCAAAGTGGCGGGCGAAATCGAAAGAAAACTCCGCGCATGAGCATGAAGCTGGCGCTCACCCTCTTCGCTCTCATGGGCGTCCCGGCGTTCTCGCAGGCCGATGATTTCTTCGCCTCGCAAATCGAGCCCCTGCTCAAGCAGAAGTGCTACCAATGCCATTCCCACGAGTCGGGGAAAATGAAGGGCGGGCTCACCCTGGATTCCAAATCCGGCTGGGAAGAGGGTGGCGATGCCGGCCCGGCGATCACGCCCGGAAGGCCGGAAGACAGTCTCCTCATCAAGATGGTGCGCTGGGCGGATGCCGATCATCAAATGCCGCCGAAGGAGAAACTGCCCGACGCGGAAATCGCACTGCTTACGGACTGGGTGCAACGCGGCGCGCCCGACCCGCGCACGACCACGGCAAAGCCCGCCAACCCACCCACGGCCACCACCTGGTGGTCATTGACCCCGCTGGCCAGGCCGGCCCTGCCGGTCATCCAGGACGCCACGGTGGCCCATCCCGTGGACCGCTTCATCCGCGCGCGCCTCGCGGAAAGAAAGCTCGGCCCATCGCCCGAGGCGGATCGACGCACATTAATTCGCCGGCTCACCTTCGACCTGCACGGATTGCCGCCGACGCTCGAGGAAGTATCGGCCTTCGAGCAGGACA
>JAXMIV010000771.1:0-4243 GCA_034377045.1 Prosthecobacter sp.
TACAGCGGCCAGATCAGCAGCACCCACGCGGTGATCCATAGCGCTACGAAGGCGGCGAAGACGAGGCCCGCGGCGATAAAGAGCTGCGTTGTGCTCCGGCGGATGGCCTGTTGCTGACCGGCCTGCCAGCGTTGCAGGAGCTGCAGGTTGCGCAGGTTGGATTTGAAAAAGGCCGAGCCGATGGGGCCGATCACGGGGATGACGTCTAGCATCGTATTGACCATCATATTGCCGCTCATGCGCAGCAGGACGGGCAGCGAAACCCCGGCGCGGACCCCTTCCAGCAGGATGACCAAGCCGGAGCCGGTGGCCAGCAGGTCACCCACGATAGGAATGGAGGCCAGGATGGGGTCCAATCCGACCTTAAAATTCGTGCCGGGGATGCGGAAGATGTCATCCAGCCATTTGGCCAGAAAACGGACGAGTTCGGAGATGGGGACGCCGCTCTGTCCCACGGGGATCTCAGGGCTGCCCGGCGGCAGTACGTCATCAATCACAATCTGCGGGGGCTTCGGAGGCATGGACTGCATTTTAGCGCCAGGGGCTAAAAATGCCACCGCAAGGCGCGGAATGGGCCGTTATCACGCGGTTGCCGCGAAAATCAGGTTGCAAATGACTCTTTAGCAAACATAAAGCGGCCCGCGCGTTTTTGAACGCCTCTGAGTGTCGCTTGGTCACAAGCGCCCTCAGGCCAACAACCAAAACAACCAAAAGACAGTATGATCCAAGTGCAAAACCTCCGAAAAGTATTCGGCAGCAAGGTGGCGGTGGATGACGTCTCGTTCTCCGTCGAAAAAGGCCAGGTTCTCGGCTTTCTGGGACCCAACGGCGCCGGCAAATCCACCTCCATGCGGATGGTGACGGGTTATTTCCGTCCCACCTCCGGCAGCATCAGCGTCGGTGGCGTGAACATGTTGGAGGAGCCGGAACTGGCGAAGCGTTCGCTGGGTTACCTCCCCGAAAATGCGCCGCTCTACTCCGACATGACCGTGGTCAGCTTCCTCTCCTTCTGCGCCGAGATGCGCGGCCTCACCGGAGCGGCGCGGACCAAGGCTCTGGATCGCGTGCTGGAGATGTGCTTCCTGGAAAGTGTCCGCAACCAGAGCGTGGACACCCTTTCCAAGGGCTACCGGCACCGCACCTGCTTCGCCCAATCGATCATTCACGACCCGGATGTACTGATTTTGGACGAACCCACCGACGGCCTTGATCCTAACCAGAAGCACGAAGTGCGTGGCATGATCAAGCGGATGGGCCAGAGCAAGGCGATCATCTTTTCCACCCACATCCTGGAGGAAGTGGAGGCGGCCTGCACCCGCGCGATCATTATCGACCGCGGCAAGGTCGTGGCCGACGGCTCGCCGGAGGAACTTAAGCAGCAGGGCCCGGGCGCAGGTACCTTGCGTGTCAGCATCCGGGGAGCCGGTGTGGCAGACGAGATGGGCCGAGTGGCCGGCGTGAATAAGGTGGAGACTTTGAGCTCGGATGCGCTTTCGTTTCGGGGCATCCTGCACCCCATGAAGGGTCGCAAGCCGGTCGACCTGGCGCTGGAAGTTTCGGCATTGGCTGCCGCGAAAAACTGGAAACTGGAAGAGCTGACTCAGGTGGAAGGCAAACTGGACGAAGTCTTCCGCAGCATCACCCGTTCTGACGTCGCCAAATAATCTGACCTATTTGGAAGAACCCGATCTTTGAGATCAAACCATGAAATACTTTCTCAATCTCCTCACTCAGTGGCCTGCACTCCTGGTCATCCTGATCCCGCTCGTGGCCCTCGCTGCCGTGGTGTTTAAGGATCGCAACACCCGCTGCATTTTTAAGCGGGAATTCCTCTCGTACTTCAATTCACCGGTACTTTACGTCATCGTCGTGATCTTCCTGCTCGCGTCGCAGGGCTTCACCTTCTTCTTTGGCAGGATTTTAGACCATGACGATGCTTCGCTGGCCCGCTACTTCTTCACCTGGCATCCCTGGATTTATGTGGTTCTGGCGCCGGCCGTCGGCATGCGCCTGTGGTCGGAAGAGCACCGGCTGGGCACCATTGAATTGTTGATGACGATGCCCGTGTCTTCCTGGCAGGCCATCATCGGCAAGTTTGCCGCAGCTGCTCTGGTGTGGTTGATTTCACTCGCCCTGACCTTTCCGGTGGTGATGACCGTCTCCTATTTGGGTGATCCCGATGTTGGTCCCATTGTGACCGGCTATGCCGCCAGTTACCTCTATGCGCTTGGCTGCCTGGCGGTGACTTCGGCCGCCAGTGCCTTTACCCGCAGCCAGGTGGTTTGCTTCATCGTCTCGGTGGCGCTGTGCATCGTGCTGACCTTGATCGGTCATCCCGCGGTCGTCGATTTCGTTGTGCGCTCCGCGCCGACCTGGATGGAAAGCTCGGTGCGTTTCATCAGCTACATCAGTTTCATGGGCCACTTCGATGAAATGTCGAAAGGCATCTTCGTCTTCCGGGATGTGCTTTACTTCCTGTCCCTCATCGTCGTCGCACTGGTCGTCACCTATCTGGGCCTGCGTTCGAAACGCGCCTGATTTCTTCCCCCCCTGGAACACCCCAACTTTCTGGAGAACCACTATGAGCTTTAATATGAATAGCAAAGAAGGCACCGCGGGGATCACCGCCCTGCTGATCATTGCCATTGTCGTCGCCGTCAATTTCCTGGTTGGCAGCGTCGGCTTCCTCAATTTCCGCGTGGACTTGACCGAAGACGGTCTTTACACACTGTCTCCCGGCACCCGCAACATCCTGGAGCGGCTCAGCGCCGACAAACCGGTCACCATTCGTTACTATGAGACCACCGAAGATCGCGTGATGCCGCAGATGTTGAAGCCCTACGGCAGCTCCGTGCGGGATCTGCTGCGTGAGTTTCAAAAGGCTTCGAAAGGCAAGATCATCCTGGAAACCCTGGCTCCAAATCCGAATACCGAGGATGAGGACAAGGCCCGAGAAGACGACTTGCAGGGCATGCAGGTGAATTCTGAAGGTGATAACATCTACCTCGGCATGGCGATTCAGTCCGCCGCGCAAAAGGAAGTCATCCCGTTTCTCAACCCCAGTGAAGAAACGAAGCTGGAATACAACATCGCCCGCGCCATCGCCAAGGTGACACAGGCCAAGAAGACCGTGGTGGGGGTGATGTCGGCGATGCCGATTCAAGGTTCGCCCATGTATCCGTATCAACAGCAGCGCGGTCAGGCGCCCTGGGTGGTCGTGCAACAATTGCGTCAGGACTATGAGGTGCGCGAAGTTCAGATGGGCATCGATAAGATCGATTCCGACATCAATGTGCTCGTCTTGGTTCATCCCGCGGACATCACGGAAGGTGCGGAATACGCGATCGATCAATATCTTCTGCAAGGTGGCAAAGTCATCGCCTTGGTGGACCCGCAGAGCTTGATCGCGAAGGCCTATAGCGGTCAGCAGAACCCGATGACCGGGCAGCCGGGCGGCGTCATCAATCCCACGTCGGACTTGAGCAATCTATTCAAAGCCTGGGGCATCACCTATGACAAGGGCATGGTGGTGGCGGACATGAGCTATCGCAGCCAGATGCAGGGCCGGGATAACCCGACTGCTCTTCTTTTGCCAGCCGAGGCCATGAACCGCGAAGATCGCCTCACGGCTGATCTGCAATCCCTGCTGATGATGTCAACGGGGTCTTTTGACATCGAGAAGAAAGACGGACTCGAAGCCACGACGCTGGTCAGCAGTTCCGAAGAGAACCAACTGATTGACACCACCGCCGCCGAGAAGGCGCTCAGAGAAGGCCTGACCAATTTTAGTTCGACTGGGCACCGGCAAAAACTCGCCGTGCGCCTCACCGGCAAATTCAAGACGGCTTTCCCCAATGGCAAACCGAAAAGCATCGCCGCGCCTCCGAACCCTGAAACGGGTGGAGCTCAGGAAGACGCGAATGCTCCCAAAGCTCCCGCGCCGCCGACAGCTTCTACCACTCCTCCAGCGCCTGCTGCCCCAACTCCACCACCATCACCGGCAAAGCTTCCGGCCGTTCCTGCTCCCACACCCCCGCCAACGGCAACGCCCGCGGCACCGGCTGTCACGGCTGCTCCTTCCGCACCCGCACCCGCTCCGGCGAAGGACGACGGTTCGCTGAAAGAGTCCGTGAACAACGAAGGCGTCGTCGTCCTCTTCGCGGATGCCGACATGCTTTATGATGCGTTCTGTGTGCAGCAGGATCAATTGACGGGATCGGTGATCGCCGCCAACTCCAATCTG
>JAXMIV010000772.1:0-8272 GCA_034377045.1 Prosthecobacter sp.
TCGAGGACTTTTTCGTGAATGCGGTCAATGCTCATGGACAGAATCGGCTAATCGGAGACGAGCGCAGCCCTATCACAGTGGTCGTGCCACGCAACCGCATTTGCAGGAGCATCCATGCAGTCAGCTTCGAATACTCTAAGACAGCGCCGGTAACAGGCGCCTTTGGCCGATGAGCATCCGCCCGTTCCTCAAATCCCGTTGGCGCTGGATGCTGGCCGGGTGCGTGGTTCTTTTCCTGGGCATACTCATCGCCTGCCTGCCGGTGCGGGATTGGGTGAAGGCACTGGCGGCGTTCGCGGAAAAATCGGGTGTGTGGGGAGTCGTGCTCTTCATTGCCGCCAATGGAGTGGCGGCCGTGTTGCTCATCCCAGGCTGGGTTTTTACCGTCACCGCCGGGCTGATGTATGGTGTGGGGCGCGGCTGTCTCGTCGCGCACGCGGGTTCGACGCTGGGCGCTGCTCTGGCCTTTCTCTGCGGCCGGCACCTGATCCGTGATCGAGTCGAACGTCTCCTGAAGAATAACCAAAAGTTTTATGCTGTGGATCAGGCGATCGGCCGCCAAGGGTGGAAAATTGTCAGCCTGATCCGCCTAAGCCCCGCCATCCCGTTTTTTCTGCAAAACTACCTTTTCAGTGTGACCTCCATCCGCTTTTGGCCCTATGTGCTTTGCACCGCCGTGTTTACGTTTCCGGGCACGCTCTTTAACGTCTATCTGGGAGCGGCCGGCAGGTATGGGGTCCTCGGCATGAAATCGGAGAGCGGGCCCATGGAGTGGGTGCTGCTCGGCGTCGGCTTCGTGGCCACTGTCGTAGGTGCCTTCTACGTCAGCCGGGTGGCGAAAAAGGCGCTGGCGGAAGCCGGGACCTTGAAGTGATGCACCGCGTCCTCAAATACCCATCTTCGCCAGAGCCGCGGCCACCTGGTTGATGGAGGCCACGAGATCCGGGTGGGACGCTTCCAGTTCCTGGACGGAGTTGACCAATTTGCCCAAGGCGGGCGGCTCGTCCTCCGCCACGGATGCGCCAGAGTCGGTCCCTGCGCCGGCGGTTTCATTTTCCACCGCACTCAAAAGGTCCAGGAGTTCTGACCGGGTGCTTTCGGGCAGGCCGGAGGCCTGCGCCAACTTGGTGCGAAGCTGCTGGATGTGATCCTCTATCATGGCCAAGCACTAACCCACGGAGCGGGTTCCGACAACACGGAATCGCCGCCTGCCAGGCCCGCGCACTCTTTTCGATTGCCCGCCATCCAGGTGATGCCATAATGGTTACCGTTCGCTGTCAGTGACCTGGGGGTATAGCTCAGTTGGTAGAGCGTCTCGTTCGCAATGAGAAGGTCAGCGGTTCGAATCCGCTTATCTCCACCACTTGAAGGTCCGCCCCTTGGGTATGGCGCGATTCAATCTGACTCTTTGAGTGCAAACGCCACAGCCTCTGCCGCCTCTCGGCTCTGCACCGCCTGCGGGCTCTGCTGCAATGGTGTGTTGTTCCACACGGTACGGCTACAACCGAAGGACTCGGCCAAGGAACTGACGGCGCTGGGAATGAAATTGAAGCACAAGAGCAAGGGGACCAGCATCCACCAACCTTGCCCCGCCTTGCGGGAATTACAGTGTACCATCTACCAGCATCGTCCAGAGCGTTGCCGCCTTTTTGAGTGCCAGCAATTGACCCGACTTGCCGCTGGCGAAACCACGGAGGAGGCTGTCCTGGAGGCCATCCACGACGTGCAGCGGCGCGTGGCGCATCTGGAAACTCTTATGCGACAAGCGGGCAAGACGGACCCGAAGAGGCCGCTGTCAAAACGCTGTGACAAAATTCTTGCTGATCCACTGCCTGCTACCCAGGGCTTGCGCGTGGCCTTGGCAGACGCGATGTGGGAACTAAACGATCTCTTGAATCGTGACTTTCGCCTTGCACCAGTCGGCTGGCCGGGCGCCTCAATCCAGGAAGAGCAGCCAGCCCATGATGGCGGCAGCGAGGCCTAACAAGACATCGCCCCGCAGGCTCCCAGCAGTCGTATGGCTAACCATTCAACCGTTCACGACCTGCGCGATTCGCCTCGCTGATCTGATCGTTCAGCGTGCAGAAGTCATAGATCACCCCAATGAGGAACAAGCCGCCGGTGAGAAGGTAGAGCAGCCCCGTCAGCCATTTGCCCATGTACATGCGGTGGACGCCGAAGATGCCGAGAAAAGTCAGCAGCAACCAGGCCACGGAATAGTCGAGCCGGCCTTGCTCGAAGGTTTGGTCCGCGGTGCGATCCATGGAAGGAATGAGAAACAGGTCGACGAACCAGCCGATGAGGAAAAGCCCGCCGGTAAAGAACCAAAGGATGCCCGTGAGCGGCCGGCCGTAATAAAAGCGGTGCGATCCCGTGAATCCAAAAATCCAGAGCAGGTAACCGATCAGCACGCTGTGGGTGGAAGGCGCGGGAGAAGTGTTCATGGCAAGGCCAAGCTTGGAGGGGTAAACTCCGGGAGGCCATTGCAAAATCACGGGCGAATTGTCAGGCTGGTGAAGGGCGGGATCTCATTTTCCGCGGCGGCGAGGTTCGCCGGTGATGACGATGACGAGGTGGTTGTCTGTGGTGGTGACGGCTCCGGGGTCGCCGCCGAGGACGGTGGGACCGGCGGCGGGTTGCCAGGTTGTGCCGTCGGCGCTGGTGGCGATCCAGAGGTTGCCTGGGGACTGATTGTTGGGAGAACGCAGGGGCTGCCCGGTGCCGTAGAAGGTGATGAGTTGGCCATCGGACTGCGCATTGCCGAGCCAGTGGCGCCGGCCTTCGACCTGGACGTCGTCGGCACGGGTGAAGTTGAGGCCGTCGGTGCTGGTGGCGTGGTAGCCGATGCCGTCGCGTGGCCGGTTTTGCGGTGGTTCGTCGCCGGGAGCCTGGCCGGGATCAAGCCGGGCGCCATTGTCGGGTGAGAAGAGATGAAAGACGCCCTGGTGGAGAACAACGGCGCAATCAATGACCGGACGGCCCTCGATGGCGAAGCGAACGCCGGGTTCATAGGTGTAGGCAATGCCGTCGGTCGAGATGGCGGAATGAATGCCGGGACGCGCTTCCTCGAAGCGGCGGCCGCGCAGGGAGGTGAAGTAGAGGCGGACGCGGCCATCCGGCAGAGGCACGAGAGTCGGATCAAATGGGAAGCGCATGCCTTCGGGCAGGCCGGTGAGCTGGATGACGGCGGGAGCTGTCCAGGTGCGGCCTTCATCGGAGGAGAAATGCACGGCGACCTTGTCAAAAGCGGCGGCATCATTCTCAGGAAAATGCTGATGCGCGGCGATGAGGCGGCCGTCCTTGAGGCGAGCGATGGTGGGTACGCCGGCGCGGTCGAAGGTCGCGATCTTTTCCGGCGGAGCATCAGCAGCGGCACGGTAGACGATGACGTCGCGATTCCACGGGCCATCGGCGGGACGTTGCGCCTGGCGTTCGCTTTCGAAGATGGGGAAGGGGGGCGAGAAGAGGGTCTCTCTGAAGATGGCATCGGAGTCTTGGGCGGATGCGGCGGCGGCACTGGTTAGAGCCAGTGCAAGGAGTCGGCGGAGCAGGGTTGGCATGGCAAGTCGGAGGCGGAAGGTTCCGAGCCTGCGGGAGGGGGTGACTCGCGTGCTCAAGGGCATAACGTCACTGCAGGAAAGGCTTGTATGGCGACAACATAATCTCTAGCGCACCATGGGAGGGGTGAGCTACCCTATTGAGAGAGGATGAAGACTATGATGTTTCAGGCACCAGTGCGGTTTGCGCCGATTTACCAGACGCGGGTCTGGGGCGGACGAAGATTGGAGACGCTGCTGGGGCGGAAATTGCCGGAGTCAGAGGTGCCGTACGGGGAATCGTGGGAGGTGAGTGACCGGCCTGAGGCCGAGAGCGTGGTGATTTCGGGGGAGGCGAAGGGGTTGACGCTGAACGACCTGTGGATGTGGCATCGAAGGGAGGTGTTCGGGGAGCACTTGGCGGGGCATCCGGCCGAGCGGTTTCCTTTGCTGATGAAGATCCTGGACGCCTGCGACGATCTGTCGATCCAGGTGCATCCGCCGGCGGCGGTAGCGGCGGAGTTGGGCGGGGAGCCGAAGACGGAAATGTGGTACATTGCGCATACTGAGCCGGGAGCGAAACTGTACGCGGGGTTGCGGCAGGGGGTGACGAAGGAGGCGTTGCAAAGCGCACTGGCCGAGGGAAATGTGGCGGAATGTGTGCATGTGATCGAGCCCAAGCGGGGGGATTGCCTGTTTTTGCCGAGCGGACGTATTCATGCGATCGGCGCCGGATTGCTGATTTACGAAATCCAGCAAAATAGCGATACGACCTACCGGGTATTTGATTGGAACCGGGTGGGGCTGGACGGGAAGCCGCGGGCGCTGCATGTGGAAGAGTCGTTGCAGTCGATCGATTTCAGCGATGTGGAACCGACGGTACAGCAGCGCGGAGGGGATGGTACTCTGGCAGTATGTGAGTATTTTGACGTGAAACTGAAGCACTCGGCGAGGCAGGAAACGGTGGGACGAGCAGGCGAGGGCCTGACCTTTGCCATGGTTAGCGGTCAATTGACTCTGGCTGGCGAGACTTGGCACGCGGGAGATTTTGCCATGGTGCCGGCGTGCCTGGCGCAGGAGCAGCGCTCGATTTTGGCGGCCAGCGGGGATGCGGCGTGGTTGGAAGTGTGTGTGCCTTGAGGAACGTCCCGCAACTTGACGGAATGGGGAGCCTCCTATAGTCTGGCGGTCTGATGACGAACTTTGTTCCCCCACGCTTTTCAGCGGTCGCACTGGCGGCGGTTACCCTTTTTGCCTTGCCGGTGTCTTCACACGCCTTTCTCGGGCTGTTCAAAAAGGCAGAAAAAGTCGCGCCCGGTACCAGTGAGCGCGAAGCTCAGGAAGCGGAAGCGGCGGCATTGTTGGCGAAAGCTCGTGACGCCCAAACGGCCGGCCATCGGGGCCGCGCCCAGAGCACCTACAATTCGATCGTCAAAAAATATCCTTTCACCACCGCAGCCGCTGAGGCCGCTTATGCGAATGCTTTGATCAGCCGGCAGACGGAAAGCACCAGCGATGCGTTCGAGGCGTTTCAGAAATTCATTAAGGACTTCCGCTCCAGTCCGCGCTTCGACGATGCCATCCAGCAGGAGTATGAATTGGCGGAGGTCGCGAAGGGCGGCAAACGCGAACGCACTCTGATCCTGATTCCGATGAAGATGGGCGGTGAGGACGTGGTCGAACTGTACAAAAAGATCATTGAGAACGCCCCGTTTGGCAAACTGGCGCCGCTGGCGCAGTTCAGCATCGCGGAGATCTATCAGGATCTGGGTGAGAAAGACAAGGCGGTGCTGTCCTACCAACTGGTCGTGGACAATTATCCGAATACGAAGCAGGCCTCGGAAGCGCAGTTCCGCATTGGTTCGATCAGCAGCGTCGCGGCGAGCCGGAGCGAAGATAAATCGAACCTGGTGGCGACACGAGATGCGCTGAACATGTACATGACGTCGCACCCGAAAGGGGAACGCAGCGGCGAGGCGGAGATGATCCTGAATCAGGTGAATGCGGCGGAGGCGAATCAATCCCTCCAAGTGGGCAAGTTTTATCAGCGGATGGGCAAGACCAAGGCGGCCGCGATTTACTACAATGAGGCGCTGAAGTACGGTTCACCCGAGGCATCCGCCGAAGCGCGGAAATTGCTCGGTGAACTGGCCGCGGCTGATCCTGAAGCGGTGGCGGATGCGAAAAAGGGCCAGCCTGACCAGGACTACACCGTACCGGGCGCAAATAGACTGAAGCAGCGCCCCGACTATATTGGGCCCCTGGCGCCTGAACTCGCGCGCCTGGGTGAGAAACCAAAGATGCGCGCGGGCGATGACAATTTCACACCGATTCCGGTCCAGGAACCCTCGCTGCCGACGAAGCCCGGCATGGCTGCCCCCGGCACGGGCACCCTGTTGCCACCTCCCGCGATCGAAGAGAGACCGGCGCTGCTGCCAGTGCCGCCGACTCCCATCCCTCCACAACCCTCCGGCACCCTTCCTGTGCCTCCGAAGCCCGCCCCCTGATCTCTCAGCCTCATTGCCTGGATGAAGAAGCTTATTCTCCCGTTAGCGTTCGGCATATTCACCCTGGCTCTCAGCGGTTGCGCAGGCTATCGGTTAGGCGGCCAAAAGCCGGCTCACCTCGCCGGCATCACTAAACTGGCCGTGCCCACCTTTGAAAACCTGACGCTTGAACCGCGTCTAGGATCACTGCTGACGAATGCGGTGATCAAGCAGCTTCAGATCAATGGGGGCTATGAAATCGTCGCCAAAGAGGACGCGGAAGCCGTCTTGGAAGGCAAGGTCTCTGGAATCGACCGTTCGCAGTTTCGTTCGGACCGCAACAACGTGCTGCGCACCTCGCAGTTGCTGATGCGTCTGCAATCGGAGTTTGTGATTCGTGATCCGAACAGCGGTGCGGCGATCCATACCGGCCGCGCCAATGCGAGTTCCTACATCGTGCTGGACGCGAACGTGCAGCTCTCCGAATCTCAGGCCATGGAGGATGCCGCGCAACGCTTGGCCGCAACAATCGCCAACGACATTACCGAAGGGTGGTGATGGAGCCTGACCCGGTGCCTGAAGACATCACCCAACATGAAAATGTTGAGGATGCCACGGCACAGGATGAGGAGTCGCTGGATTTGGCGCCCGCCTTCAGCGCCCAACCGGCGCTTTATCTGGTGGCCACGCCGATTGGCAACCTGGCTGACATCACCCTGCGGGGTCTGGAGGTGTTGCGCCGGGTGGATGCGATTGCCTGTGAAGACACGCGTCACTCGGGTCGATTGCTTCAGCACCACGGGATTCGCAGCCGGCTCATCAGCCTGAATGAGCACAACGAGGCGCGGCGGATTCCAGAATTGATCGCCCACATCGAACATGGCGGCAGCGTCGCCCTGATCTCGGATGCCGGGATGCCAACGGTGTCTGATCCAGGGCAGAGACTGGTGCAGAGCGTGGTGGCGGCCGGATTGAAGGTGGAACCCATCCCGGGCCCGAGCGCGGTGCTGAGCGCCCTGGCGGCCTCCGGACTGCCAACCACGCCATTTTATTTTGGCGGGTTTTTGGCACACAAGAAGGGTCAGCGGGCCAAGGAATTACTGGCGGCGCTGCAGCGGGAATGCACCTCCGTTTACTTCGAAAGCCCCTACCGGCTGGTGGATACTCTGGGCATGATTGCCGAGCATGCGCCGAATCACCGGGTCGTGGTGGCGCGGGAGTTGACCAAGAAGTTTGAGGAATTCAGGCGCGGTCCGGCCCAAAATGTGCTTTTGCACTACCAAGGCAAAGCGCCGAAGGGCGAGATCACCCTGGTGATCGCGCCTTTCGAGTTGCCCAAATGGATTACTTGGTAGTGCTCTGCGCACCCCGGGTTTCCATGCGTATTTCGTTGATTCTGATCTCTTAATCCTTTCAATCCCCTGTTGCCTCCAACCATGTCCCCCACTCCCAACGGCATCGATCACTCGCCTGCAAGCATCAAGGCCTCCATCACCAACCATCTGCGCTTTTCGCTTGGGGCGTACGTGGAAAGCGCCAGTCCGAATGACTGGCTGGTGGCGACCTGCCTGTCGGTTCGCGACCGCGTGATGGATCGGGCGACGAGGTCGCGGACGTTGCACCGGGCCGAAGGGGTGCGGCGGGTACATTACCTGTCGTTGGAGTATTTGATGGGACGACTGCTGGAAAACAACCTGCGGAACTCGGGACTCTATGACTCAGCGAAGCTGGCGCTGGCGGAGATGGGGAAGGATCTGGATTCGTTGCTGGAGAGCGAGCCTGACATGGGACTGGGCAACGGCGGCTTGGGGCGGCTGGCCGCGTGCTTTATGGACAGCTTGAGCACGGTGAACCTGCCGGCGATCGGCTACGGCATTCATTATGAGTTCGGCCTGTTACGCCAGGAGTTTGTGAACGGCAAGCAGGTAGAACATCCGGATGCGTGGATGCGTGACGGCAGTCCCTGGAAGATTGCGCGGCCCAGCTACCGGCAGAAGGTGCATCTTTATGGTCGTGTGGTGCAGAAGTTTGATGACTCCGGGCATTTCCATCATGAATGGGTGGATACGAAATGTTTGTTAGGCCTGCCCTGGGATATTCCGATCGTGGGTTATGATTCCAACACCGTGAACGTGCTGCGTCTGTGGCAGGCGCAGGCGGATGAAGACTTCAATTTTCAGATCTTCAACGAAGGCAGTTATGTCGAAGCGTTGCGGGAGAAGGCGATCGCCGAGACGGTGTCGAAGGTGC
>JAXMIV010000773.1:0-6676 GCA_034377045.1 Prosthecobacter sp.
CGCAGCGTCAGGTAAAAACGACCCTGAAAGCGGGTGAGAGACGGCTCATAAACCCCGCGTCCGGACTCGAGAGACAGTTCATTGCCTTGCTCCTTAAAACGTAAGGTGGTGCCATCGAACGAACAGCGCAAGACAGTCACACGGTAGTACTTGTCCTCTTTCTCCTTAAAGTATATGGGCAGGAGAATGTCGCCATTTTCCAGATCAACACGCTGCACACAACCAGCGCCGGAGTTAAAGAACTTGGGATCGTCCGGCATTTGCAGCGTGGTCCAGGCGGACCATTGACGCGTCTTATCGTCATAGACCGCATAGCTCGTTTCACGCTTGCGGTTATCCATCACTTTGTCGCCCTGATAACGCACGGTGTGGCCGGTGCCGAGCAACTTGCCGCTCTTCGCATGCCACTTCGGCGTGAAGTCACAGGCCCCCACAATGACACCCTCTGGCTCAGGGCGCCTGCCAAGAGTATCTTGATGCTCCGTGATCGGGCTCCAGGTCTTGCCCAAGTCATCGGTGCGCAGGTCATTCAGGGCATAAAAGATATCGCTGCCGGTGAGCAGGAGCTTCTGCATCGTCATGACCACGCTCGGCGTCTTGCCGGGAATGGCACCCGCGCGCGGATGCACCCAGCAAGTCTTGCCGTCGTAGCCATGCGTCACGGTCTCCAGCTTTACCTGAAAAGGCAATCCCGCGGGCGGCGGCACCAACTGTACCTCATCACGCAACTCCGGCACCTCTCGAACAATACCCTCTGCCACCAGGCGCGCGATCATGCGCGCGCCCTCATTGGAGAAATGCGTCTTGTCAGTATCTGAAGGCGCATACAGCCGGCAAAACTTTTCTCCCATCTGCTCGAACAGCGCGAAACTCACCCGATGCAGATCAATCACCGGAACCTGCATGTCTTTGCCGACCTGCTGCACGGCCTCGACATAAGGACCGAGAGAGGAGGTCATCTTGCCATCCACAAAAGCCCGCCTGGCGACAGAGGTCACCAGGATAGGCTTCCCGCCGACCGCACGCACTTCCTCAATGAAGCGCCGCAGATTGTCGCGATAGTCTCCCTTGGGGTCGGTGGTGCGTTCGCCTTTGCCAGGCTGGTCGTTGTGGCCAAACTGGATGAGCACGTAGTCCGGTTTCTCCGCCAGCACTTTGTCCCATAGGCCGAGACTGCGAAAACTCTTTGAGCTGGCCCCGGAGCGCGCCAAATTGATGATTTCCGCGCGGGGCACGAACTCCTTCAGCATCTGACCCCACCCCGCCAAGGTCGGCCGATCCTTCGGCGGAGTGACCACGCTCGCCACCGTGGAGTCGCCGGCGAGGACCATGCGCGGCTCCTTGGCCCAGATCTGGAGGGAAACGAAGACGCTTAGCAGCAGAATGACAGGAAGGCGCATCGTGCTATAACGCATCTCAAATGGGCCTCTTGGCAACAGAAGTGCCCGATGGCGCGTTGGTTTCCAGACTATGGATCGCCGCGACTTCCTCAAGACCACCAGCGCCGCAGCATTGACCCTCAGTGCCCGAACGGCTCTGTCGGCGGCCCAACCCGACCTCATCAAAACCGAGAACGCCAAGCCCGGCACGGATTTCCAGCTCACGCGTGTGATGCTGGATACCGCCAAAGGTTACCGCACCTCCCTCATCGAAGGCTACTGCTCCCGCCAGTCCGTCAAAGCCGGCGAAAATCTGGACATCTTCGTCAGCACCAAGCCCGCCGCGCGTTTTCACATCGAAATCTTCCGCATGGGATATTATGGCGGCGCGGGGGCGCGCTTGATGACCACGCTCGGACCCTTTGACGGCAAGGAGCAACCGATCCCGGAAATCGGCGACAAGCGCCTGCGCGAATGCCAGTGGCAGGCGACCGCTTCCCTCACCATTCCCGCTGACTGGCCGAGCGGCGTCTATCTCGGACGCCTCACCACCTTGCCGGAGGCCGCTGACAAGCCCTACTGGCAGAGCTACGTGATCTTCATCGTCAAAGATGACCGCCCGGCCGACATTCTCTTTCAATGCAGTGACAACACCTGGCAGGCTTACAATCGCTGGCCGGTGAATGAGTCTCTCTATACCGACCCGCGCGCCGCGCATGCGCCGGGGGTCAGTGGCAGCTTTGACCGTCCCTATGGCCTGTATTCGCAGCCGAGCATTGTCAATCAACCGCTCGGGGTCGGCAGCGGCGAATTCCTGCTGTGGGAGTATCCGCTTTGTTATTGGCTGGAGGAGCAAGGCTACGACGTCACCTACTGCTCAAATGTCGACAATATCGATGCGGCAAACCTCAAGCGCTGCAAGACCCTGATCAGTGTGGGCCATGACGAGTATTGGGACATCCGCCAGTATCAAAACGTCAAGCAGGCCATCAACGACGGTCTCAATGTCCTGTGGCTCTCCGCCAATGATGTGTACATGGTGACTCCCTTCACCCCGAATGCCAAAGGCGAGCCGAATCGCCGCATCACCCGTGAAACCTGTTACGGCGAATTTCGCGAGGAAGAAAGGGAGGCCTATGCCAAAGTCCTCGGCCCCTTTGAGAATCCTGGCCCCGATGAGCGCGACATTATTGGGGCACGCACGATCGTTCCCTTCAATGGCGGTGGCGACTGGACATGTGCCAAACCGGATCATTGGCTCTTTGCAGGTACCGGCATGAAGATGGGCGATTCCATTCCCGGTCTGGTCGGCTGGGAGTTTCATGGCGACCCGGACCTCCAACGCCCCGGCCTCGAAGTCATCGCCGCCGGCAACGTCTGGGCCGGTGGCACACGCCTCGGCAAATACGCCGCGACGATTTTCGAAGGCCCCAAGAAGAACTTCGTCTTCAACGCCACCACCATCTTCTGGAGCCAGGGTCTGAGCAGCCCCCCGGGCCACATGCTGCCCTGGTCCCACTGGTCACGTCCGCACGGGCCGGATGAAAGAGTGCAGAGGATCACGGCAAATGCCCTGAAAAAGGCGGTGTCCGGCTAGTCATCAAAATATGTTTCGTCAAAACATACTTTGACAAAACATACTTTGATGAAGTAGTTTTAAGTCCTGATGGATTTTCGCGGTCGCAAAAAAGAAGCAACGATGCTGGAAGCCGCCTGGCGCGCCCCAGCCTCCGCCTTCATTCCCGTCTACGGCCGCCGCCGCGTGGGCAAAAGCGAGCTGATCGTCCACTTCATGGGGGACAAAGGCGGCATCTATTTCGTCGGCAAACGCGCTCCCAGTGAAACCCAGATCACGGAGTTTTTGGAAACGGCTTCCCGAGCTCTGAATGAACCGCTGCTGGCCCAGGCACGCGTGAATGGCTGGCGGGAGGCTCTGGAACTGGTGGTGAAGCGTTGGACCGGCAGCCAAAAGCTGATCCTCACGCTGGATGAGTTTCAATGGATGGCGGAGGCCTCTCCTGAGTTGCCTTCGGTGATCCAGGAATTGTGGGACCGCCAGTGGTCGAAGTCCGGACGGGTCATGCTCATCCTTTGCGGTTCCTACCTGGGTTTCATGGAACGGGAGGTGTTGGGGAAAAAGAGCCCCCTCTTTGGCCGGCGCACCGCTCAGATCCTGCTGCGGCCCTTCGATCACCTGGAGGCGGCTGAGTTCCATCCGCGTTATTCAGTCACCGATCAGGCCAAAGTGTATGGCATCTGCGGCGGCATTCCCATGTATCTGCTGGCCTTTGATGAACGCCAATCCGTGGAACAAAACATTATTACCCGCATCCTGGATGACATGGCCGTACTCGCCCGCGAGCCGGAATTCCTGCTCCGCGAGGAGTTGCGCGATCTGATGCCATACCACGCGGTGCTGATGGCTCTTGCCCAAGGGAAAACCGCACCTGTCCAACTCGCCAGCGCCACGGGCATTGACGTGCGCGGTTTGAACTATCACCTGCACAACCTGATGGAACTGGGGTATGTGCAACGCCGGTATCCGCTGACCGGAGGCAAGCCCAGCGTACGCTCCGTGCGCTATGCGCTGGATGATCCCTTTTTGCGCTTCTGGTTCCGCTTCATCTTCCCACATCAAAGCGTGCTGCGAATGCTGGGACCCAAGCAAGGATATGCGGAGATCTTCAAGCCGGAGATCGAAGCCTACTACGGCCGCTGCTTCGAGCGGCTATGCCGGGAAGCTCTGCCATTCATCTATCGTGCGGAAGGAGTACGCGCCGCCTTTCAATGCGGGGAGTACTGGGACAAGGCGGTGCAGGTGGACATCGTGGGTGTGCGTGAAGACGGCTGGACGGATTTGGGAGAGTGCAAATGGGGGGATGTCAGTTCCGTGGCTGGCCTCACTGCGGAGTTGGAGAGCAAAATCTCCCATTACCCCAATCAGCGGAACGCCACGATCGGCCGCCGCCTGTTCGTTCGCGCCCTCAAGGCACGTAGCAAAACACCGGAAGCACGCGTCCATACCTTGACGGATCTGTATAAACTTCCCGGTGTGGCGTGAGGGTCGTGAGGGTCGTGAGGGTCGTGAATTCTCAATTCGCCGAAAGAGCCCCTGTTAATCAACGTGTCTTCCTGGATGAATCTGATCTCCCAAGAGAACGCGAATTCCGGTTCCCTGGACTGGCAGTTGACTCGCATTCGCCTCGACAAGAGCGACGGGTTTCGCACGCCGTTCATTGAGGGCTATTGCTCGCGGCAGTCGGTGAAGGCGCGCGAGGCGTTGGACATCTTTGTCAGCACCAAGCCGGCAGCCAAGTTTCAACTCGAGATCTTCCGCACCGGTTATTATGGCGGACGGGGCGCGCGCTTGATGACGACCCTGGGGCCGTTCGAGGGCAAGGAACAATCGGTGCCTGAAGTGGGCGCGAACCGCCTGCGGGAATGCCGTTGGGAGAAGACCGTCTCTCTGGTCATCGCTGAAGACTGGATCAGCGGCGTGTATGTCGGGCGTTTGACGACGCTGCCTGAAAGCAAAGATCTGCCGTACTGGCAAAGCTACATCGTCTTCATCGTGAAGGATGATCGCAAGGCGGATATCCTGTTGCAATGCAGTGACAACACCTGGCAGGCCTACAATCGCTGGCCCGACACTTACTCGCTTTATGACAGCGGCATTGCCGGCTGGGTCAGCGGCCCGGACGTGGACGTGAGCTTTGACCGGCCCTATGGCAAGTACCGTCAGATCTATGACAACCCGCAGTCCGTCGGCAGTGGTGAGTGGCTGTGCTTTGAGTTTCCTCTGGCCTACTGGTTGGAGCAACACGGTTATGATGTGAGCTACTGTTCCAACAGCGACATGATCACGCCGGAGCGCGGCTTGAAATGCAAGGCGTTCATCAGCGCGGGTCATGACGAATACTGGGACCTGCGGCAGTATCACAGCGCCAGCGCCATGCGCGATGCCGGTGTGAATCTGCTCTTCCTGTCCGGCAACTCGGTGTGCTGGGTGACTCCATTCCGTGACTCTTCGAGCGGCGTTCCCGACCGCATCATCACCCGGGACGCACCGTATGGAGGACTGGCACGGCAAAAGAATTTCGAGGAGCTGAAGCGCTTTGCAGGCCATACGACCGGTCCCGATGAGGGACTGCTCATGGGCGCCATCAACGTCATTCCCGTCAATGGCGGTGGTGACTGGATCTGCGCGAAGCCGGAGCACTGGATCTTTGCAGGCACCGGCATGAAGAAGGGCGAGGCGATTCCCGGCATGATCGGTTGGGAATACCACGGTGATCCCGCGAAGATCGAAGGACTGGAAGTCGTGGCTGAAGGCACGGCCTGGCAGAGCGGCGTCAATCCGCAGCAATGGACGGCCACGATCTATCCCGGCCCCAAAAACAACTTTGTCTTCAATGCCGCCACCATCTGGTGGGCGCAGGGCCTGAGCAAACCGCCAGGGCACCTTCCGCCATGGAGCCATTGGTCACGCCCGCATGGACCGGACGCGCGCGTTCAGAAGATCACGGAGAATCTGCTCAAGCGCGCGATTGGCTAAAGCTACGCGATGATGTCCTTCGCCACTTCACCAGCCACATCGGTCAGGCGGAAATTGCGGCCGGCATAGCGATAGGTCAGGCGTTCGTGATTGATGCCCAGGAGATGCAGGATGGTCGCATGGAGATCGTGCGTGCCAATGATGCCCGTGGCGGCGGTATCGCCCATTTCATTGGTGCTGCCGTGGACATAACCGCCTTTGACGCCACCCCCGGCCATCCACATCGTGTAGCCGCCGCCATTGTGCCCGCGGCCATTGTAAGGTTCATTGTCATAACCGGAACCACGGCCGAATTCGCCACCCCACAGGATCAGCGTTTCGTCCAGCATGTTGCGCTGTTTGAGATCGGCGATGAGTCCGGCGATGGGTTTGTCAATCGAAGTGCATTGGCGGGCGAGGTTCTCACGCAGGCCGTTGTGATGATCCCACCCTGGCGAGGTGAGTTGAATGAACCGCACGCCTTTTTCCGCCAGGCGGCGGGCCATGAGGCACTGCGTGCCAAAGCGTTCCGTCTCCGCATCGTCGAGGCCATACTGCGCGCGAATAGAATCGGGTTCCGCGTCCAGATCCAATGTCGTTGGCACTGAGGTCTGCATCTGATAGGCGAGTTCATACGACTGGATCACGCCTTCAATCTCCGGATTGCCCGGGTCTTGCCCCAACAGGCGGCGATTGGCCTTTTGAATGAATTCAATCTGCTGCCGTTGATCGGTATCCGTGAGATAATTGTTCCGGAGATCCG
>JAXMIV010000774.1:0-3028 GCA_034377045.1 Prosthecobacter sp.
TGGTGAAATCCGTGCCGGTCGAAAGAAAGGCCGCAAATGCGCAGTGCTCCATGTGAAACATCGGCATGTGCTGGTGCAGCGTCGTCTCGAACCACGCGGGCGGCGCGGATTGAAGCAGCGCCAGCACCTGCTCCACATTCAGATCGTAAGAGATAGTTAGGCGTTCCAGGCCCGTTTGCTTGAGAAAATCCGCCGTCAGCGGATTGGCCACGTTCAAGGAGAAGTCCCCCGTCATCGGGATGCCCTCGTCCCTGAAAAAGGCGATGGCGCCGAGATTGCGAATGAGCACCCCATGCGGTTCCGCGCGCTGGATCAGTTTGAAAAAACCCGCCTCGCCGGATTTTTGGATGCGTGGCGTCGCCAGATAAACCCGGGCAGTCCCCTGATCGCGTACCCGTTGCACCACCTCCGCATACAGCCGAATATCCTCGAAATCGGCATAGAGATTGGAAACACCGCATTCCAAAGCTGCATCGATCTGGTCAAAGGAACGGCAGAGCACATGCAACTGCGGATCGCCGGCAACTTCCGTCCCACGCGGCGGCAACAGCGACTCGTACCTCAACATTCCAATGTTGAGTGGGTTCTCTGGCCGACTGACACCGCTTTCAACCTCCGAATACTGAGCGACAAGAGCCCGCCGCATGCGATTCAGCTCACTCACCGGCAGCATCACCGCACCCTCGATCTTGATCTCGACTTCACCCAATTCATAGGCCGTTCCCCCCAGGCGGCCTAACTGGTTTTGCAACACCTCGGCCGTCAGCGGCCTCTGCTGCGCCTGCTCCAGAACCATGGCGGAGGCCACCTGCACTCCGGAGCCATGCACGCGCGCCACCAGAGGCTCTCCGGCCTTGCCACTGACGGTTAGGTCCAGCCGGGTCTTCCTCCGCAGCGGGATCTCGCCTGCAAAGGTCTGCCTCAATCGCTGGTCCAGGGCTTGATCGCCCGTCTTGAAGACCCGCATGCCGGGCCGGATCAGATCCGCGCGCAGCTTGCCGCGCTGAAACTCCATCCAGTTCCCGTGCAGACCATAAAGGCGGCCGCCTTGCTCCTCGTTGGTGTTGGCCAGGTTCTCAAAGACCACGCCGTCGCCCGCCTTGAGGTGAGCGGGCATTGCTTCCAGTTCCACGGCATCCGTCGTCGCTGAGCGCACCACGCCGACGTAATAGCCGCGCTTCTTGCCGTAATAAGCGCCAACCAGCTCCTGGTGATTCACGCCGTGCATCCAGCCGCTGTAGAGCCCGCGGGAAAACGTCATCTCCAGTTCGTAGCGATCCTCCTCCGTGATTTCAGTCGTCAGGTCCTTGTCAGCCAGCGCCGCATCGATTGCTTTGCGATAAACCCGCGTCACCGCCGCCACATACTCCGGGGTCTTGAGCCGGCCTTCGATTTTGAAACTGCGAATCCCGAGTTCGATGAGCCGTGGGATTTCCTGCACCGCGGACAGATCTTGTGGGCTCAGCAGGTACCGTTTGTCCCCCAAATCGCGGAGTTCGCCATCGACGATCATCTCATATGGCATGCGGCAGGCCTGCGCGCATTCGCCGCGGTTCGCGCTGCGCCGGCCCAGCGATTCGCTCGTCAGGCACTGACCCGAATAAGCCACGCAAAGCGCGCCATGCACAAAGACCTCCAGCGGCAGTTGCGGTGAATCAGTCGCCTGGAAACGCTCCAGTTCACGCAGGCTCAGTTCGCGCGACAGCACCGCCTGGTCGATCCCCAGCGTGTTCGCCAGCGCCAGTCCCTCCGGCGAGGTGATCGTCATCTGCGTGCTCGCATGCAGCCGCAGCCTCGGCGTCAGCGTCTTCGCCATCCGCGCCAGGCCGAGATCCTGCACAATCACCGCATCCACACCGGCCGCTTCCAAAGTTCGGAGTTGCTCCGCCGCATCCCCCAACTCACTCGTGAAAATCAACACGTTGAAGGCGCAGTATCCCTTCACCCCGTGCTGATGCAGAAAGCGCATCAGTTCCGGCAGATCCGCCGGCGTGAAATTATCCGCCCGCATCCGGGCATTGAACCGCGGCAGGCCGAAGTAGATCGCATCGGCGCCATTGGCCACGGCCGCGCGCGCACACTCCCAGTTTCCGGCGGGAGAAAGCAGCTCAGGCAAAGGCAGGGGGCGTGGCATGGGGGGCAAGCATCATACGCCTCAGACCCGCCTGAGGCGAGCACATGTGGTTCTTCGAAGGAGGCGAAAGCTCCAGCGGCAGGACTAGCAACTGTTCATAAGAACCAAGTTGCAACACACACTCTATAAACATCAGCAAAATCTCAAATCTATGATTGATATCAAGCCAATCAATAGATAATAAAGAGTCATTGATATTCTAATTCCTGGAATATCTCATGCTCTCGAATGAACGGCCAGTAAATCGCGCTGAATTCGCCATGTCCTACCCAACCTCCTGCGCCCTTTCTAAACCCTGGGATTTGTCCGCTCCGGCGGCCTTCCTGGGGGCATGCCTGAGAACTTGGCGGGACGGGTTCTCCCGGTTCATCGGCGCTCTCCAGGCCGGCATCTGGCCCTGGTTTGGCAGCGCGGATGCGATGGATGACATGATGCCTTGGGGCAGGGGCACCTTTGCTTCCCGGCCCTCCAGTGACTCGCCCGGGAATGGCGCACCCTCGGAGCCCGATCCCGCGCATTCACGCGCGGCACCGTTCTATCACCTGCCGGTTTTGCTTCTCGAGGTCGTGCAGTACCTGGAGCCCGCGCCTGGAAAATTGATCTTCGACGGCACCCTGGGCGGTGGCGGACATAGCGAGGCCCTGCTGCAATGCGGGGCGCGCATCGTCGCCATGGATCAGGATGTCAACGCCCTGCATCACGCGGCCGAGCGTTTGAGGCCCTATGCGGATCGCTTTTGCGCGTTGCGCGGAAATTTTCGCGACTTCCCTCAGGTGCTCGGTGAAGCAGGCATCACGGGTTTGGACGGCATGCTGATTGATATCGGTGTCAGCAGCCACCACCTCGATGCCGCGGAGCGCGGCCGCGGTGTCGGTGGAGAAGTAGGGGTTGCCG
>JAXMIV010000775.1:0-3610 GCA_034377045.1 Prosthecobacter sp.
GTAAGTTTACGCGCTGGCTGAGGATGCGCTGGTGGCTATAGCCTCACGCACGGCCGTGGATACCCGTTCCGGCGTGACTTTGGCCATGCACTCGTAGTGGCCGAAGGGGCACTCGCGTTTGAAGCATGGGCTGCATGGCACATGGTGACGGATGACGGTGTGCCGATCGCCCAGGGGTCCGGTGAGAACGGGTTCAGTCGAACCAAAGATGCTCACCGTCGGCGTACCGAGAGCAGCGGCCAAATGCATGGTGCCCGTGTCATTGGTGAGGAGCAGACGGCAGTCGCGCAGATGCGTAATAAGCTCCGTGAGCCGGGTTTTGCCAACGAGGTTCAAGTGCCGCACTCCAGCCACCATGCCGGAAAGTTGTTCGCCCATCGCGGCTTCTCCGGGGGCGCCGAAAAGCACCCATTCGATCTCCGGCCGCGTTGCGGCGACCGCTTTGATGACTTCAGCGAATCGATCCAGAGGCCAACGTTTGGCGGGCCCATATTCGGCACCTGCGCAGATGCCAACGCGAAGCGTTCCGGCGGCGGACGACGCGGATCCGGCGGGTCCAAGCCGTTCCCATCCTTCGACATCCGCACCGCAGGTGCGGGCGATGTGCAGGTAACGCAGCGTGTGGTGCAAAGGCGGCCCCTTCACCTTCGGTTCCTTGATGATTTGATGCAGGAATTTCGACCGCAACGAACCGCGATAACCCACCAGCCGCGGAATCCCCGCCAGCCAGAACTCCAGCGTTGAGCGCATCGAGTTCGTCAGCAAAATCGCCGCATCAAAGGGCACGCCTGTCGCGCGAATCCGGCGTGCCACGGCAAAGAGTCCTTCCTTGGCCGGCTTGCCGATGTAGCGGTCCACTTCGGGCTGAGCTTCCCACAACTCGCGCAGCTTCTCCGGGCCAAAGATCGTCAGCTTCAAGTCGGGCCGCCCGGCTTTCATGGCCCGCACCGCTGGCAGCGCCATGCAGGCGTCGCCTAACCAATTGGGTGTACGCACCATCAATTCGAAGGGTTGCAACCTGCCCATGTCATAACCGGGCGGAAACGCAATCCCGCGCTTGTAGCGCCGCAGCAGGAACTGCGGATTCGGCGTCTTCCAGCGGTTGTGTACCCAGAACCAGTTCGCCGGCTGGCGGCGTACCATTTGCTCCACGGCCAGGTTCATCGCCGTCGTCAATCCCTCAATGGTCGGCTTGGCTTCGGTGGAATTTACCGGTCCGCTGCACACCAGCCGCCAGCGCCCGGGACCCTTGTCGTAGATCGCCAGCGGCAACATGACACCGCCGCTGCGTTGCGCCATCATGGCGGCAATCGGAGTCGTCGAAGCCAGGCGATCGAAGAACGGGCACCAGAGGCCGTGATCGCCGGTATGCTGATCCACCAGCACCCCCAGGCAGCCGCCCTCGCGCATGTGCTTCATGGGGCCGGCAAAGCCCTCCTGGCGATCAAACAGCGTGTAGCCAAGCTTGCGCCGCCGCCGCAGCACCAGCGCATCGAGAAACGGATTGCGCAGAGGTTGATACACGGTCGCCGGCTTGCGGCCAAAGACGAAGAGCGACGGCACCTGAGTGAGAATCTCCCAGCAACTGAGGTGGCAAACCAAATAGAGAATCGGCTTGCCCGCCGCCATCGCCGCGCGCGTGTGCTCCATGCCTTCCACCGTCACGCGGCTTTCGACTTCCGCCTGCGTCATCATGGGGATCTTGAAGCCGCAGAGGACGTTGGCGAAAAGGGAGGCGAAGTGCTCCCGCGCGATCTTTTCGCGCTCAGCCGCGGACTTCTCCCTGCCCAACGCGATGCGCAGATTGTTCAGCGCCAGCCGCCGGTATTTGCCCGCCACGAAATAAGCGCCGCACCCCAACGCCCGCCCTAATCGCCATACCGCCTCCACCGGCAGCACGCGCAGCACCGCCTCAACACTCCGAAACAAGGCATACACCAGCCATTGTCCGGAAAGTTGCAACAGCCTGCCAGGTTGAATTCGCGACCTTCCCATCGCTGCTTTATGGCCCAGCGCCTCCCCGGGTGCAACCGCTCAGGCAGAGGCCTTGCAAGCCGAGGATTGCGCTTCGAAGATTCGGCATCCCCTTTCAAGCACCGGCCGGACACCATGCGCCTTGACATCTACACCCACTTTTTCCCACCCCGCTTTTTCGCCCGGCTTGAGACGCTGGTCGAGCCGGCCCGCATGGCGCCGTGGTTCAACAACCGGCCGCTCTGCGTGCTGGACGAGCGGCTGCGGCTGATCGAAAGTTTTCCGGACTACCGCCAGGTGATCGCCAATTCGATGCCGCCGCTAGAAACCCTCGGCGGTCCGGACGCCACGCCTGAACTCGCCCGCCTGGTGAATGATGGCCTGGCCGAACTGTGCGCCGAACATCCGGACCACTTCGCCGCCTTCGTGGCCTCCCTGCCGATGAACAACCCGGATGCCGCCGTCGCTGAAATCGACCGCGCGGTGACGGATCTGGGAGCGCGAGGGGTACAAATCTTCTCCAATGTCAACGGCCGGCCCCTCGATGATCCGGCCTTCTTCCCCATCTTCCAGCGCATGGCTGAGCACGATCTGCCCATCTGGCTGCATCCAGTCCGCACGGCGGCGTGGCCGGATTATCCCGCCCTGGAAAGCTCGAAATACGCGTCCTTCTTCACCTTCGGCTGGCCTTACGAAACCTCACTGGCGATGACCCACCTCGTGTTCTCCGGCCTCTTCGAGAAGCTGCCGGGAGTCAAGATCATCGCCCACCACATGGGCGCCATGGTGCCGTTCTTCGAAGGCCGCGTGGGCGTTGGTTTCGACGAGTTTGCCGAGTTCTCCCCCGATCTGGAGTTGCAGGCCGCCCGCGCCGGTTTGACCCGGCCACCCACCGACTACTACCGGATGTTTTACGCCGACACCGCGCTGTTTGGTTCCGCCGCGGGAGTCCGCTGCGGGCTGAGCTACTTTGGGCCTGAACGCACCGTGTTCGGCAGTGACGCGCCCTTCGGCCGCGGCGCCGCCAACATCGCCGAAACGATCCGCATCATCGAGAATCTGGAGATCAGCGACGGCGAACGCGCGCTGATTTTTGAGGGGAACGCGAAGCTGCTGCTGCGGCTGTAGGGGGAAGTCTAGCCCGCTGGGAGGTGGAAAGGACACTTGCGGCGCCCGGTTTGGAACATGATGGTCGGTATCATGAGCGTGGCAGAGATCAAGGCGACGATCGATTCGATGACCGACGAGGAGCGCTTTCTCGCCGCCGCCTATCTTCAGCATCAGGCGAATGAACGTGATGCGGCGTATGTGACTTTACTCACCGCGCGCATGGAAGCGATGGACCATGGCAACAAGGTGTCTTGGGAGGACGCGTTGCACATGCATGAAATGATGGAACAGAAAGGCATGTGATGGCACCGATCCGGTGCTGGTTATCGACGAGGCGGCATTGCGCATGTTTCTTGGTGCCGGAGCAAAAGAGCGCCGCCGCATGAAAGGCTTCCTTGCGGTTCACTGGTACGACGGCCCGGTCAACGAATTGCGGGTCGTCGACATTCAGCGTGTCCGCGTTTGACGCCGCCTTGTTTTCCCCTCCTATGCAAGCCCGCCACCTTGGCGTGCGTTTTGAGTGCCC
>JAXMIV010000776.1:0-3736 GCA_034377045.1 Prosthecobacter sp.
ACGGCGGAGAAAGTCCGGGAAGTGGAGGCCTACTTCGCCGCTTTGCGCGTGCAGCGTGAGAGAGCGGAAGATCGGGTGGGGCTTGCGCGTCTGACCCTGGTCATCCAGACCTTGACCGGAGGCCCGTCAGCTTCGGCCCCAGCAACTGCGGAGGCCGCCTCAACTCCGGTCCCGCAAGCCGCTGGCACCCCCGCTAGGCGGCCGGATCGGAGACTGACTGTTTTTAGCATCGGACGCGCAGCCCAGAACACCTACGCTCCCTCGGAGCCTAGCCCAGTCAGCCGCGTTCCGGGTGATCTCGGCGCCGTGGTGGCGATCACCGGCGGCCGGAGTCATGCGCTGGTTTTGCTCCCCAACGGCCGCGTCCGCGGCTGGGGTACCTGGGAGGGAGAAGACGTGACCGCGCCGGCGGAGGCCACCGATGTCGTTCGCCTCGACAGCAGTGATGAGTCCGCCCTCGCGCTCCGTGCCGATGGCAAAGTGGCGGTTTGGGGTCCGGGCAAAGCCGCGCAGCTTTGGGAACCGCCCCCCGGGAAAGCACCGTCCGACATCTGCGCGGGCACCAACAGTTCAGGATTTGTCCTGTGTACGGACGGCACCCTGCATCACACCGACGGCGCCCCCGGCAAAACCGCCGAAGCCACTCCGCCGGTGACCATCGGGCCGGTCGCCCGGCTCACCTACATTGCCGGGAGTGGTTTCTGCGCCATTCAACGCGACGGCACCGCCCTTTTCTGGGGTGAACCGACGCCGCCCGTCACCCCTTTGCCAGGAGATCTTCGGGATCTCAGTTTCCTGAGCTTCAGCGAACGGTATGCAGTCGCCATGCAACGCGACGGCACCCTGACGGGCTGGGGCGATCTGGCGCCCGGACAGCGCTTTCGCATCCGCCGCTTCACAGGCTCCCTCGGCGTTCCGCGGGATCCCACTTCCCGGCTTATTCCGATCCATCGCGGCGATCATGCCTGGGAGCTTGTCCCCAACCCGTCCACCCCTGATTACCTGGCCGAAGACCGCGTCTCCGTCATCGAAGGCCGCCTGCGCGGCTGTTTCGACGCCTTGTTCACGGAATACTGCGTCCTGGGTCTGCGGCCTCAGTGACGGGGAAGCTGGCGGTTTCCCTTCGAAGACATGGAGTATCGCGCCAGGGGAGGCGCGGGAAGCAAGACGTGTGGCCCTTCCGCCGTATTCCCGTGTTACCCCTTAACGTGTCCCTTCGATCCCCATGACTCCGAAGACCCTTTTCCTCACCTCCTTGCTGCTGCTTTCCGGCATCGCCGCCGCCGCACCCAAAAAGGAAGAAGTGATTGACCCCTCCAAGCCGGTCTCCTTCTACAAGCACATCCGGCCCATCCTGCAGGCCAACTGCGCCGGCTGCCATCAGCCCGCCAAGGCCAAGGGCGATTACGTGATGACGGAATTTGCCAAGCTGCTCGCGGGCGGTGAAGAGGGCCACGCGATTGTTCCGGGCAAACCGGAAGAATCCAACCTGCTCAAGATGGCCTCTCCCGACGAGAAGGGTAAAGTCGAGATGCCGCCCAAGGGTGATCCCCTGCACGAAACGCAAGTGGCGCTCATCCGCAAGTGGGTGGCCGAAGGGGCCAAAGACGACACGCCCGCCTCCGCCAAGGCCCAGTATGACATGGAGCATCCACCCGTTTACGTCACGGCGCCCGCGATCACCTCTCTCGAGTATTCACCGGATGGCAAGTTCATCGCCATCGCCGGTTATCACGAAGTCCTCATTCACAAGGCCGACGGCAGCGGCATCGTCAGCCGCCTGGTCGGTCTGGCGGAACGCATCCAAAAGCTCGCCTGGTCGCCGGATGGCAAGAAGATCGCCCTTACTGGCGGCAGTCCGGCGCGCATGGGTGAAATCCAAGTCTGGGACGTGGCAACGAAGAAACTCGAACTTTCCAAGTCACTCACCTTTGACACCCTCTATGGCGCGAGCTGGTCGCCCGACGGCAAGTACATCGCCGTGGGTTGCGCCGACAACGGCCTGCGGGCTTTCGAAGCTGCCACCGGCAAAGAAGCCTTGTTCATGGGTTCGCATTCCGACTGGGTGCTCGACACCGTCTGGAGCGTCGATGGCAAGCTCGTCGTTTCCTGCGGCCGCGACATGAGCGTCAAGCTGACCGAAGTCGCCACTCAGCGCTTTGTCGACAACGTGACCTCGATCACTCCGGGAGCGCTCAAAGGCGGTGTGCAGGTGCTTACCCGCCACCCGACTCGCAACGAAGTCCTCATCGGCGGCACGGATGGCATTCCGGCCATCTATCGCATGGCGCGCATCACCAAGCGTGTCATTGGCGACAATGCGAACCTGATCCGCAAATTCCCAGTCATGCAGGGCCGCATCTTCGGCGTGGACTTCGCTCCGGACGGCAAGCGCATCGCCGCTGGCGCCAGTTACGAAAACAGCGGCATGGTCAACATCTACGCCGCTGACTACGACAGCACCATGCCGGCTGCGGTGAAGAAGATTGTCGAAACGGTCAACGGCAAGGGTCCGGAACTCGACGAGTGGGTCAGCAAAGGAGTCAAGCTGATCGCCAGCACGCCAATCCCCACCGGCGGCATCTACAGCGTCACCTTCAGCCCGGATGGCCTAACCGTCGCTGCTGCTGGCCAGGATGGCCGCATCAAGTTGATCGAGGCCGCTACCGGCAAGATCGCCAAGGAATTTGTCAGTGTGCCTCTTGAGAAGGCGCAGGTGCTCGCCGCCAACATGGTCATCGCTGATGATACTGTCCGCGCCGTCGCCAAGAAGGATGACAAGGTCGAAATATTGACGCCGGGTCCGACCGTGGCTTCCATCGAAGTCCAGCCTGCGACGATCAAGATCACCAAGCCAACCGAGAACGCCCAGCTTCTCGTCACCGCCACGATGAGCGATAACACGAAGGCCGACATCACCCGCATGGCCAAACTGACCGTGCAGGGCGAAGCGGCCTCCATTGACGAACGCGGCCTCCTGCGGCCTTCGGACGATGGCAAGACGGCGGTCCAAATCGCCTTCATGGGCAAGACCGCCAGTGTGCCCGTGGAAGTCTCCGGCATGAAGGCCGCCCTCAAGCCGGACTATGTGCGCGACGTGATGCCCATCATCTCCAAGCTCGGTTGCAACGCCGGCACCTGCCACGGCGCCAAGGAAGGCAAGTCGGGGTTCAAGCTCAGCCTCCGTGGTTATGATCCGATGTATGACGTGCTCGCCTTCAGCGATGAACTCGGCAGCCGCCGCGCCAACGTCGCCTCCCCGGAACACTCCCTGATGCTGCTGAAAGCCAGCGGCTCCGTGCCGCACGAAGGTGGACAACTCAGCGTCCCCGGCGAGCTTTATTATGAAACCCTCAAGGCGTGGATCAGTCAGGGTGCCAAGGTTAATCTCACGACACCACGCGTCGCCAGCATCGAGATTTTCCCCAAGAATCCGGTCATCGAACGGATCGGTGGCCGCCAACAGATGCGCGTCATCGCCCGCTACGTTGATGGTTATGTCAAGGACGTCACCTCCGAAGCCTTCATGGACAGCGGCAACATGGACGTCATCGAAGCCGACAAGCGCGGCCTGATGACCAGTCTCCGCCGCGGCGAAGCCCCCGTCATGGCCCGCTTTGAGGGCTCGTACGCCGCCACCACCATCACCGTCATGGGCGACCGCACCGGCTTCGTCTGGCAGGAGCCTGAAAAGTGGAACAAGATCGATGAATTCGTGGCGCAGAAAGCCAAGCGC